>JADFTO010000299.1 GCA_022560215.1 Pseudomonadota bacterium
AAGTTTGCAACTGATGCAGTTATCGTTAACGATGTAGGTCATCACTTGTCTCCGTTGAGAATTGATCGTTCAGGTTGGCGTTCGTTCGTGGCCGAAGACTTCAGGCGTTGCAGCACGCGCTTGCGCGCCGCGCCGCTTTCCGGGTCGGGAACATACAGCAATCCGGCGACGCGGCGCACCAGATTTGATTCGTAATGATGGATTTCGCCGTCGGCGCAGGCGACTTCCCACAGCATCTCGATCATGCGCACCTTGTCTGCGTGTTCGAACCGGTCCTTGATGATGCGGGTGAAGGCATAGAGCTGGTTCGATTCGTCCTGTGCCTCGATGCCGGCCCGGACCAGGTCGCCCGCCTCGTCCCCGTCCAGGCCGAATTGTGTTTGCAGCACGGACGTGACGGTCCGCTTCTCGTCCTCGTCGAAATGGCCGTCCAAGCAGGCGGCTTCCACCAAGAGGGCCGCCGCCGCCACGTGCAACTCATCGGCGGCGGGAGGGGCCCCGGTGGAGCCGTCGCCGCCGAACAGGGACTTCAGCCTGTCGATCATGGCCTTGCCTAACATACCCGGCGCCCAGGGGACAACCCCCCGGGAATAGGGGCTTATTCTTTTTATCCCCGCCCGGTCGCCGGCGCCCCCGCCCACCCCTTCCGGCAAGTCCTCACTTTCACAAATCCTTGAGCCGGTCGGTGGCCCGGCGCTGGGCCTTGGTGGGGCGGCCGGAGCCTCGTTCCCTCAGCCCGGAGCCGGGGACGCGGGAGGTCGCCCGGGGCGGATCCAGGTCGTCATAGAGGGCGCGCGCCTCGGAGGCCGGTCCGCGCCGAGTGCTCAGCGCCTTGATGCGGATGACCCGGATATGACGCTCCTTGGGGAAGGTCAGCACGTCACCCTCCTTGACCGGGGAGTGGGCCTTGGCAACGGGGTTGGCGTTGATCCTGAGACGGCCCGACGCGCACACCTTGGCGGCCAGGCTGCGGCTCTTGAAGAAGCGCGCGTACCACAGCCACTTGTCGAGCCTGAGCGAGGTCACGCCGTCGCCCGGCCATCGTGCCGGGCCTTGTGACGGGCCTTGGGCCGGGCCTTCCTCCGGGATTTGCGCTTGCGCACGAACGTGGTCGCGCCGTTTCCGCCGTTGGCCCGGTAGCCGAGCGCAGACAGCACGCCCTTGATCCCCCTCGGCCCGCAGCCGGCAAGCGTTTTCAGTTCCGGCCCGGCCCGGAAGGGGCCCGAACGCGACAGGCTCCAGGCCCTGGCCGCCAGCCGTTCCAGCATGTCGACGCGGATGGCGACGGGGCCCAGCACCCGGTAACCCATGGCCTCGTAAGACGCACCGGGCACGCCGTCGGCCACGGGCACGGAAGCGCGGCCCGGAGGCGGCAGCGGCGGTCCCCGGCGGCCCTGGTGGACCGACCACAAAAGGGCGCGGGTCTCCACCGCCTCGGGTTTGAGGAGCGCCGGAATGTACACGCTTTCCCTGCCGATGCGGACGCCGAGCCGCCTGAGGGCCTTGCGTTCCTCGCGGCCCAGCGCCGCCACCTGTTCGGCGGCGGAGGCGCGGGAGAGGGAGCCCAGCGACTCGGTCAACTGGTAGACCAGCCCGCGGGCGGCGCCCTTGAGGGGCGCATCCCGCGCTTCCACCAGGGGGGCCAGGGTGCCGGCCACTCGGGCCCCGATCCAGGCCTCGAGGCGGCGGCGCACCCTGTCCCGCAGGTCCGCTTCCAGGTGATCGCAGGCGTCGGGCTCGACGCGGGGCTTCAGCGCCTCGGTCCCGGGGGTCAGGCGGGCCACCGGCTGGTCCCGCCACAGCAGGCGTGCGTCGGGGGTGACCGAGAAGGCCTGGTCGGGCTCGTCCTCCAGGCATCGGACGCGGGCGGCGATCTCGCGCTTGAGCGCCCTGAGGGCGGCCCCGGCGACGGCCTTGGCGGCTCTCCCGGAAGACGAGGCGGCGTCGGGGACGAAGCGGAAGCCCGCCATGCGGCCGACGTAATGGCCTTCCACCAGGACCCCGCCGTCGGCGTCCACGGTGGCGGTGAGCTCATGGCCCTCCTTCAAGCGCTTCATGATGGTGGTGGAGCGCCAGTCGACGAAACGCTGGGTCAGGCGTTCATGCAGGGCGTCGGACAGCCTGTCCTCCACCTCCCGGGTACGCTCCCGCCAGTGTGCGGCGTCGGCCAGCCAGTCCGAGCGGAAGGAGACGTAGGTCCAGATGCGGACGTTGGCGATGCGCTGGACCAGGGTCTCGATGTCCCCGTCGGTGCGGTCGATGCGGGCCACCTGGTCCGCCAGCCAGTCGGCTGGCAGGCGGCACCGGGGACCCGCCAAGTGCCGGTAGATGCGCCCCAGAAGGCGGGCATGGGCGTCGCTCATCACCTTGCGGAAGTCAGGCAGGCGGCAGACGTCCCACAACAGCGCCACCGCGTCTGGCCCGTCCGCCAGGCGGACGATGTCCGCGTCGCGGGCGAGGGCTGCCAGCGCCTGCTCGTCGTCGGCTTCGCGGACCCGGGTCAGGCCGGCCCTCCGGGGGGGCTGGGCCAGGCTGCGCCGGAGCGCCTCCAGGGAGCTGAAATCGAGGTCGGTATTGCGCCAGGATATGGTCTTCAGGGCGTCGAAGGCGTGGTTCTC
>JADFTO010000102.1 GCA_022560215.1 Pseudomonadota bacterium
TTCGGGTACCTGGGCATGGCCTACGCCATGGTTTCCATCGGCTTCATCGGCTTCATCGTGTGGGCGCATCACATGTACGTCGTCGGCCTGGACGTGGATACCCGCGCCTATTTCATCGCCGCCACCCTGGTCATCGCCGTTCCCACGGGGGTCAAGGTCTTCAGTTGGATCGCCACCATGTGGGGGGGCTCCATCCGCTACGACACGCCCATGCTGTGGGCCAACGGCTTCGTCTTTTTGTTCGTGGTCGGGGGCGTGACCGGGGTCGTGCTCGCCAACGCCGGCCTGGATCAGTCCCTCCACGACACCTATTACGTGGTCGCCCATTTCCATTACGTGCTGTCGCTGGGGGCGGTGTTCACCATCTTCGCCGGCTTCTATTACTGGATCGGCAAGATGTCGGGCCGGCAGTATCCGGAGACTCTTGGCAAGATCCATTTCTGGATCACCTTCGTCGGCGTCAACATGCTCTTCTTCCCCCAGCATTTCCTCGGCGTCGCCGGCATGCCCCGGCGAATCCCCGACTATCCGGACGCCTACGCCGGCTGGAACATGGTGAGCAGCATCGGCGCCCTGATCACGGCGCTGGGGACGGTGTTCTTCCTGTACGTGGTCTGGCGGACCTTCACGGCCGGCGAGAAGGCCGCCGCCAACCCGTGGGGCGAAGGCGCCACCACCCTGGAATGGAAGGTGGACTCGCCCGCCCCCTTCCATACCCACGAGGAAATCCCGGCAATCGAAGGGCGGGCGGCCGAATAGGGGCCGCCTAAGGGGACGACATGGCAGGAAACAGGAGCAAAAACCGCGCCTTTGCCGTGACCCTGTTCGCCGTCGCCGGCGCCATGGTCGGGCTCACCTTCGCCTCGGCGCCCCTCTACCGGCTGTTCTGCCAGGTCACCGGTTTCGGCGGCATCCCGAGGGTGGGGGCGGCGGCAGGAACGATGACCGTGTCCGAGCAGACCATCACCGTCTTTTTCGACGCCAACGTCAACGAATCGCTGCCCTGGCGGTTCCGCCCGGTCCAGCGCCGGATGCGGGTCAGGGCGGGGGAGACCGTTCTCGCCTTCTACCGGGCGAGCAACCTGTCCCAGGGCCCGGTGACGGGGACGGCCACCTTCAACGTCACCCCCTACAAGGCGGCCCCTTATTTCTCCAAGGTGGACTGCTTCTGCTTCACCGAACAAAGGCTGGAGGCGGGCCAGGTGGTGGAGATGCCGGTATCCTTCTTCGTCGACCCGGCCATCTTCAGCGATCCCGATACCCGTGAGGTCCGGTCCATCACCCTATCCTACACCTTTTTCCGCGTCCCCGGGGACGGCGGAGGCGAACGGGCATCCGCCCGCACGCCCGGCAGCGGTTGATCCAGGGAAACCGGCTCATGGCAAGCGATACGGCGAAGAAGCACCCCTGGCACATGGTCGAGCCCAGCCCGTGGCCGATTGTGGGCTCGCTCGGGGCCTTCGTCATGGCCACGGGCGCCATCTGGTACATGCACGGAGGGCCCATCCTGGGGCTGCTCGCGGGCCTGCTGCTGCTGCTGGGCTGCATGTTCTGCTGGTGGCGCGACGTGATCCGGGAAGCCGAAGGCGGCGTCGATCACACCCAGGCCGTGCGCCACGGCCTGAGGGTGGGGATGATCCTGTTCATCGCCTCGGAGGTGATGTTCTTCTTCGCCTTCTTCTGGGCCTATTTCAACGCCAGCATGCCCGTCCTCAGCTTCGTCGCCAGCGAGCAGTGGCCGCCGGAAGGCATCGTCCCCCTGAAAACCTGGGAGATTCCGTTTTTCAACACCCTGACCCTGCTGCTGTCCGGCGTCACCGTGACCTGGGCGCACGAGGCGTTGAGGAACGGGGACCGGGAACAGATGTTCAAGGGGCTCGTCATGACCGTGGTGCTGGGGATCATCTTCCTCGGCTTCCAGGTCTATGAGTACGCCCAAGCCGACTTCAAGCTGACCGACGGCATCTATCCCTCCACCTTCTACCTGGCCACCGGGTTTCACGGCTTCCACGTCTTCGTCGGCACCGTTTTCCTGACCGTCTGCGCTTTCAGGGCCCGGGCCGGCCACTTCACGCCCGACCATCACGTGGGCTTCGAGGCCGCCGCCTGGTACTGGCATTTCGTCGACGTGGTGTGGCTGTTGCTGTTCAGCAGCGTCTACTGGTGGGGCAGTTTCGGGTATGACTTTTCAATGAGTTAGGCCCGTTTTTTTGCACTTTTGCACTTTCGGGTGCAAAGACCCGCCGAACAGTTCCCATCACGTTCTCTCTCTGCTCCATGTTGCGTGAATAATACCTCACCATCTCGTCGGATTGCCCGGTTATCGAGCCTGCTTCCTGGATCAAGCAACCGGCCTCGATAAGCCGGCTTCACGTCCTTTCCCTCCCCGGCAAGCGAAAAAAAAGACGGCCCCCCCGAACATGGGGGAGCCGCCTTTTTCCGTTCCGTTGGACGGGTGTTTTATCCTTTGCCGCCGTCAACCGCCCCGGTAGGCAACGCCGTGGGGCTGCTTGCCGGTCTTGACCTCGGCGATCGTGCTGAGATCGGACGTGGACACCAGCATAAGCTTGTCCTCGCCGCGGATGGTCACATAAAGGGTTTTTCCGTCCGGGCTGATGGCCAGCATGTCGGGTTTTTCGCCGAGCCATTCCGATTTGACAATCTTGCCGGTGCCGGTATCGACGATGGCGATGGAATCGGCGGCCCGCTGCACCACATAGGCCTTGGAGCCATCGGAACTGAGGACCAGGCCGTGGGGTTCATTGGGAACGTCCACCGTGGCGATGATCTTGGCCGAGGCAAGGTCCAGCTGGATTATCTGGTTGTCTCCGGGCGCCGTGATCCAGGCGCTTTTCCAGTCTTTTGACGGGACGAAGGCCATGCTTCCCTTGCCGCCGGGAAGCGACTTTTCGACCGAACCGTTCCTGAGATCGACCTTGTAAATCCGGGACCCTCCGGCGTCGACCACGAACGCGTGTTTTTTGTCGGCGGCGAACACCGACATCATCGCCTTCTTGCCCAGCTTCTTGGTGTAAAGGGCCTTGCCGTTGGCGACATCGATAAGGGTGATGGTGCTGTCGCCGACGCTGCTGGCCATGGCCCGGGTTCCATCCGGCGAGATGGACACGTCATGGGTCTTCTTGCCGGCGGGAACGGTGGCGATCACCTTCTTGGCGGCGGCGTCGATGATGCTGACGGTGTGGGCGCCGACGTTGCTGACCAGGGCGTATTTCCCGTCGCGGCTTATGGCGATGTTGTGGGCCCCCTTGCCGGCTTCGATGGTGGCGATTTTCTGGCGGCTGTCGGAATCGAAAACCTGGACATTGCCGGACGTCATGTTGGTGACCCAGATTTCACCGGCAAGGCCTTTGGTGGACATCGCCCCGGACATGGCCAAGGCGATGGCGGCGGAAAGGAAAATCCGCATCGTTGGTTTCTGCATTTTTTTTGAACCTCCCTAGTGGATGGAATCTAACCCGATATTTCCCGGATTACCGTTAAATCGACTCCGACAGTACCCAACGCACTTTCACCAGCTTGGCGTCTGTCGGTCGAAAGTCCCCCAATTTTTAGATCATAACGCCAACAAGTACGCATTGATCCAAATCAAGTCGATGAATCTTGTCAGAAAAAAAGTAGGTAGCTATCGGATCGTTCTACGGCTCTGGAAATCCTGCTCGAGGGCCGGATCCTCGGCGCCGAGGAGGCCTTCCAGAAAGGACTCGTGAACCGGGTCGTCGCCGAGCACGCCGTCGAGGAAGAAACCTATGCAACGGCTCGCCGCATCGTCGAAGGCGCGCCCCTGGTCGCGCGCTGGCACAAGAAGTTCGCGCGCCGGCTCCTGGATCCGGCGCCGCTGAGCGAGGAAGAGTACGCCGAGGGTCTCGCCTGCAAGATTACAGGATCGGCATCCGCGCCTTCCCGGAAAGGAAAACGCCGGATTTCGAGGGACGTTGACGGGGACCGGGATGAAGGCCGAAAAGGACCCCTTTCCCCTACACAAACCGGACAAATGATGTAACATCGACGCAAATTGCTATCGGCCTTTAATTTGGCTGCCGGGGGGAGGCCAGTTTTTTTTCCGTTATTACCGATTGTCGGGGTCATTCTGCCGGTGAAGGAGCGATGCCTCCTGAAGTGATGGAACAGTGACCAAACTGCTCGAGATTAAAGGCCTTCGAACCCAGTTCTTCACCTCCGACGGCACGGTGAAGGCCGTGGACGGCATCTCCTACGACGTGGAGGAGGGAGAGACGGTCGCCATCGTCGGCGAGTCGGGCTGCGGCAAGTCGGTTAGCGCCCTCTCGATCCTCCGCCTCATCCCGGATCCCCCCGGCCGTATCGTCGAGGGCGAGATCCGCTTCATGGGCGAGGATCTCCTTCGCTTGAGCGACGTGGAAATCCGCCGCATTCGGGGCCGGCGCATCGCCATGGTGTTCCAGGAGCCCATGACCTCGCTCAATCCGGTGCTCACCATCGGGCTCCAGCTCACCGAGACCCTGACCCATCACCTGGGCGTGACCGAGGAAGAGGCCACGGAGCGGGCGATGCAGTTGTTGGGCATGGTGGGAATCTCGGATACCGAGCGGCGGCTTAAGCAGTACCCCCACCATTTCAGCGGCGGCATGCGCCAGCGGGTGATGATCGCCATGGCGCTTTGCTGCGAGCCCAATCTGATCATCGCCGACGAGCCCACCACGGCGCTGGACGTGACCATCCAGGCCCAGATCCTGGAACTGATGAAGGATCTGACCAGGCGCCTCGGCGTCGCCCTGATCATCATCACCCACAACCTCGGGGTGGTGGCTCGTTATGCCGACCGGGTGAACGTGATGTACGCGGGAAAGATCATCGAGCGCGGGAATGCCCAGGAGATTTACCACAACTCGAGCCATCCTTACACCCTTGCCCTGCTCCGCTCGGTGCCGCGCATGGACCAGCCGCGCAAGGAAAAGCTCGAGCCCATCGAGGGACAGCCGCCCGACCTCGCGCGCCTCGACGATGGGTGCGCCTTCCGTCCGCGCTGCCAATTCGCGGTGGAGAGATGCGCCAGCGAGATCCCGCCGCTGGAAGCGGTGGCCGGCCGGCATCTTTCGGCCTGCTGGCAGAGCGGCGAGTTGACGGGACCGCTGAGGAAGGTCTCATGAGCGCCACGAGCGGCGTTCCCAGTGCCTTGATGGAGACGGAGCCCATCCCCTCCGCCGCCGCGGCGAGGGGAGACGTCCTGGTCGAGGTGAAGGGGCTCAAAATGTATTTCCCCATCACCGAAGGGATAATTTTCACCAGGACCACTGCCCAGGTGAAGGCGGTCGACGGGGTGAGCTTCAACATCCACAGGGGCGAAACCCTTGGCCTCGTGGGCGAATCGGGGTGCGGAAAAACAACCACCGGCCGCTGCATCCTGCGGCTCGAACGCCCCACCGAAGGAGAAATCCTCTTCGACGGGGTGAATGTCGCCGAACTGGAACCGCGTGCGTTGATCGCCTTGCGGCGGAAAATCCAGGTGATATTCCAGGATCCTTATAGTTCGCTGAACCCGCGGATGAAGATCGGCGACATCATCGGCGAACCGATGTACGTCCACAAGATCGAGCCGGACAAGCGGGCCCGGGACAACCGCGTGCACGAGCTTCTCTCGCTGTGCGGCCTCGACCCCAGGTTCGCCGACCGCTACCCGCACGAGATGAGCGGCGGACAGCGCCAAAGGGTGGGCATCGCGCGGGCGCTCTCACTGCGCCCGGAATTCATCATCTGCGACGAGGCGGTCTCCGCCCTCGACGTCTCGATTCAGGCGCAGGTCATCAACCTCCTGGAGGACCTGCGCGAGGAATTCAACCTGACCTACCTGTTCATCGCCCACGATCTCAGTGTGGTGCGCCACCTGTGCCACCGCGTCGCCGTCATGTATCTCGGCAAGTTGGTGGAGTTGGCCGATTGCGACGAGCTTTACGACAACCCCCTTCACCCTTACACTCAGGCGCTTCTGGCGGCGGTTCCCATTCCGGACCCGGAGGTCGAGAAGGGGCGAAAGCACCAGGTCGTCAAAGGCGAAGTGCCGAGCCCGATCAATCCCCCGAGCGGTTGCGTGTTCCACCCCCGGTGCCCGCTCGCCGTCGAGAGTTGCAGCAAGGACTTACCCGATTTCCGGGAAGTCAGGCCGGGCCACTGGGTGGCCTGTACGGAGGTTTAACCACCCCCGCACGAGGGGGCCGCATTTCGAGGTGGCGGATAATTACCTCGACTCCAGGGAGGGAGAAATCGACATGAAAAACATCAAATCAAAACTCGCGATCTTGTCGGTGGCGGGGCTCGCCCTCGCCCTCGGCGCGGCCGCACCAACGGCGGCCGAGACGCCGAAGAAGGGGGGCATCCTGAAGTTCGTGGTGCCGGCCGAACCGCCCAGCTTCGACGGCCACCGGGAAACCACGTTCGCCCTGATCCATCCCATCGCGCCGTTCTACAGCGTGCTGATCCGGGTCAACCCGGACAACCCGAGCTCGCCCACCGACTTCACGTGCGACCTGTGCACCGAGATGCCCAAGCCCACCGACGGCGGCAAGAACTTTACCTTCAAGATCAGGAAGGGCGTCAAGTTCAGCGACGGCTCGACGCTGACGGCGCACGACATCGTCGCCACCTTTAAGAAGATCATCAATCCGGTGGAAGGCGTGGCCAGCGCCCGCAAGGCGTTCTACATCATGGTCGACAGCGTCACCGCGCCGGACGACAACACGGTGGTCTTCAAGCTGAAATACCCCTCCGGCGCCTTCATTCCGGCCTTGGCGAACCCCTACAACTTCATCTATTCCAAGAAGATCCTGGACAAGGACATGCACTGGTATGAAAAGAACGTGATGGGCTCGGGTCCCTTCCTGTTCAAGGAACGCCAGGCGGGGGCCGTCATCAAGGGCGAACGCAACCCCAACTACTATCACCCCGGCAAGCCCTACCTCGACGGTTTCGAGGCCATCTTCGCCAAGAAGCAGTCGCTTCGCGTGCAAGCCGTTCGCGGCGACCGCGCCGCCATCGAGTTCCGCGGTTTCCCGCCGAAGAGCCGTGACGACCTGGTGAAGGCCCTGGGCAAGAACCTCACGGTCCAGGAAAGCGACTGGAACTGCGTCCTCATCACCACCCCCAACCATAAAAAGAAGCCCTTCGATGACGTTCGCGTTCGCCGGGCGCTGACCCTGGCCATCGACCGCTGGGGCGGCTCGAAGTACCTTTCCCGGATCGCCATCGTCAAGGCGGTCGGCGGCGTCGTCTTCCCCGGCCATCCCCTGGCGGCGACGAAAGAGGAACTTCAGAAGATCGCCGGCTACTGGCCCGACATCGAGAAGTCACGGGCCGAGGCGAGAAGGCTGCTCAAGGAAGCTGGCGTTCCCAACCTTAAGTTCACGCTCCACAACCGCGCCGTCGATCAGCCCTACAAGATCGTCGGCACCTGGCTTATCGACCAGTGGAAGCAGGTCGGCATCACCGTCGAACAATGGGTGCAGCCGACCGGACCTTTCTACGCCGAGTTGCGCAGGAAGAAGAGCTTCGACGTGTCCGTCGACTTCAACTGCCAGGCCGTCGTCAATCCGCTTCTCGACGTGGCCAAGTTCGTTTCCGACGACCTTTCCGGTAACAACTACGGCAATTACCAGGACCGTGAAATGGACAAGATGTTCGACGCCATGAACCGCGCAGCGGACCCGGCCGAGCAACGCACCATCATGCGCAAGTTCGAAAAACGGGCCCTGGACGAACAGGCCAATGCGTTCATCACGCTGTGGTGGTACCGGATCATCCCTCACCGTTCCTACGTCAAGGGATGGAAGATCAGCCCGAGCCACTACTTGAACCAGGACCTTTCGGGTGTCTGGCTAGATAAATAGCCGCCGGCCGAACCCCTAAGGCAACGACATGACCGGTCCCCGCCCGTGGCGCTAGGCCCCACGGGCGGGGAAGCCGGTGGGTAAGACGCCGTGTACCAGTATATCGGCAAGCGCATCCTGCTGATGATCCCAACACTTTTCGGGGCGGGTGTGCTGGTCTTTTTTTTGATGCGCCTCATTCCGGGCGACATTTGCGAGCTCCGGATGGCGGGAAGTGGATCCTACTTCGACGAGGATGTGATCGATATTTGCCGCCGGGAACTGGGACTCACGGAGCCAATGCTCATCCAGTTCTTCAGTTGGATCGGAGGATTCTTCATTTTCGACTTCGGCATCTCGATGTGGACCGGACGGCCGATCGTCCAGGAAATCGCCCTCCGCTTCGAGTTGTCGCTCCAGGTAGCCATCATGGCCACGATCACCGCCATCGTGATCGCCATCCCGCTCGGCACCATCGCGGCGATCAAGCAGGACACCTGGATCGACTACGTGGTGCGCATCTTCAGCATCGCCGGCATCGCCATGCCCTCGTTCTGGCTCGGCATCCTCATCATCCTCGGCCTTCTCATCACCACCCAGGCCTTCTGGGGAATGCCCTGGATGCCGCCCATCCAGTACGTTCCCATCTGGGAAGATCCCGCAGAGAATCTGAGTATGCTGATCTGGCCCGCGGTGGCGACTGGCTACCGCTATTCGGCGGTGGCCACCCGGATGACCCGTTCGGCCCTCCTCGAGGTGCTGCGCGAGGACTACGTGCGCACGGCGCGTGCCAAAGGGCTCCTGGAGAAGATCATCATCAACCGCCACGCGCTGAGAAACGCACTGCTGCCGGTGGTCACGGTCATCGGCATCGAGTTCGCCTTCCTCATCGGCGGGCTCGTCGTCACCGAGCAGGTCTTCAACCTGAACGGCCTCGGCAAGCTGTTTGTCGAATCGGTAACCAACCACGACTACACGATGACCCAATCTCTGGTCATGCTGGTGGTAACCGTTTTCGTGGTGACCAATTTCGTGGTCGACATCTTCTACGCCTGGCTGGACCCGCGAATCCGGTATACCTAGGAGGAGTATGTTCCGATGACCATGACCTCCGAGGCGCGAGTAGAAACCAAATTCGAGAAACCCACCGAAAAGATGCCGTGGGGATCGGT
>JADFTO010000300.1 GCA_022560215.1 Pseudomonadota bacterium
GTCCGGGTGCGGCAAGACGACCCTTCTCAACCTGATAAGCGGGCTCGACCGGAACGTCGAGGGCACCGTTCGCGTCGACGGCGGGGCGGCGGTCGGCTACATGTTCCAGTCCCCCCGGCTGATGCCCTGGCTGACGGCCCAAGACAACGTCCGCTTGGTCGCCGGGGACGAAGACGACAACGCCATCGACACCCTGCTCGGCGAGATGGGCCTGGAGGGATTCGGCGACACCTATCCCAACCGGCTGTCCGGCGGCATGCGGCGCCGGGTGGCCCTGGCCCGGGCCTTCGTCAACCGGCCCGGGGTGCTGCTTCTCGACGAGCCGTTCCTGTCCCTGGACCTGCCCCAGGCCAACCGCCTGCGCCAGCTTCTCATCGATCTCTGCCGGCATCGCCCGACCACGGTGCTGTTCGTCACCCACGACCTGCGCGAGGCGCTCTACCTGGCCGACAGGGTGCTGTTCATGTCGGCGCGCCCGGGACGCATCGTGCTCGAATTTAATGTCGACCTGCCGCGCCCCCGCGATCCGGAGGGCGAAGCCATCGAGAAACTGCGCCTCGGGCTGCTGGGCTCCCATTCCCGCCTGCTGGCGGGCCTGGTCGGGACGGGACGAACAGGCGGCCGGGCGGACGCCAGGCGGCCCGGCGCCTGAATCAAACGGAGGGACAACGGCATGAATGCTTCAAGGCGGATCGCCGCCGGGCTGGCCGCCACCGCCATCCTTGCCGCCGGCGCGGCCTCGGCGGCGGGCACGGGCCTCGTCTACGTCAGCAACGAGAAAAGCAACGACATCACCGTGCTCGACCTCAAGACCAACGCCGTGGTCCGCACCTTCAAGACCTGCCGGCGCCCCCGGGGCATGCATTTCTCCAAGGACAGGAAGCAGTTCTACGTGGGCTGCGCCGACGACGACCAGATCGCCATCTACGACACGGCGACGGCGAAGCTGGTCGGCCGCATCCGCAACGTGGAGGAGCCGGAGACCTTCGACCTCCATCCCGACGGCGGCACGCTCTACGTCTCCAACGAGGAGGACGCGACGGTGTCCGTGGTCGACCTCCGGACCCGGGAGGTGATCGGCGGGGTGGAACTCGGCGAGGAGCCCGAAGGGGTGCTCTTCACCCGCGACGGGGGCACCGTTTACGTGGCCTCGGAGGCCGCCAACATGGTCCACGTGATCGACACCGAATCCGTCTCCGTCAGGGCCGACATCCTGGTCGGCACCCGGCCCCGCCGCTTCGCCCTCACCCCCGACGAAAGGGAGCTCTGGGTGTCGGCGGAACTGGCGGGCCAGGTCGACATCATCGATACCCGCACCAACAGGATCATCGGCGACGTCACGTTCCTGCCGCGCGGCTTCCGCCGGGAGCAGGTGACCCCGGTGGACATCCTGATCACCCGCGACGGCAAGACCGCGTACGTGGCGCTGGGGCGGGCCAACCACGTGGCCGTGGTCGACGTGGCCCGGCGCCGGGTCAGCGACTACATCCTGGTCGGCAAGAGACCATGGGGACTGGCCCTCACCGGCGACGAAAAGCTGCTTTACGTCGCCAACGGGCTGTCGGACGACATATCCATCATCGAGACCGCCTCCGGCCGGGTGCTCAAGTCCGTGCCCGTCGGCATGGTGCCCTACGGCATTCTCATCGATGACTGAGGGTCGATCCCTGCTCCGCCTCTTGGCGGCGGCCGTCCTCGCCTTCATCGCCTGGCCGGCGGCGGCGGAACAGGCGGCCTTTCCCATCGGCTACCTGGAGATCGCCGGCGACGCCCGCTACCAGACGCCGCGCACCTACACGGGCGTCCGGCTGAAGCCCCGGGCGAGGCCCGCCGACGGCGCCCGCCTGGCGATCCGGGAGAGCCGGATCTTCGCCCGCGTCGCCAACCTGGCCTTCACCCTGGAGAGGGCCCGGGCGCGGACGGCGGCGGACCTGGTGGCGGAGATCGGCAGGCTGCAAGCCCGATCGGGCGTCGGGTTTTTCCTCATCGACGCCGAGGCCTCCGTCATCGACGCGGTGGCCGAGGGCACTAAGGCGCGGGACCTGCTGCTCTTCAACGTGTCGGAATCCTCCGATTCCTTGCGCGGCGCCCGCTGCCGGCCCCACGTCATGCACGTGATCCCGAGCCACGCCATGCTGACCGACGCCCTGGTCCAGTATCTGGCCGCCAGGTCCTGGCGCAGAGTCCTGGTGCTCGAGGGACCGCTGCCCGCCGACTCGGCACTCACCCGCTCCTTCGAGAACTCGGCCAGGCGCTTCGGGGTGCGCATCGTGGGCCGGCGCGACTTCGTGCTCGGCAACGACCCGAGGGAGCGGGAGCGGAACAACATCGCCCTGATGACGGCGCTCGGCGATTACGACGTGCTGTTCCTGGCCGACACGGACGGCGAGTTCGGGCGCTACGTGCCCTTCCAGACCAGCCGCCCCCGCCCCGTGGCCGGCACCGAAGGACTGATCGCCGGGGCCTGGCACTGGACCTGGGAGCGCCACGGGGCGCCCCAACTCAACCAGCGCTTCGACAGGCTGGCTGGTCGGCGCATGGGGGACGCCGACTGGGCCGCCTGGGCGGCGGTCAGGGCCATCGTCGAGGCGGCGGTGCGCGTGAAATCGGC
>JADFTO010000103.1 GCA_022560215.1 Pseudomonadota bacterium
GGGTTTCGTCTTTTGAGGGCTGCAACGGCGGCGCCGAAAATGAGAATCCACTTAGCCTTTTTTAACGTGGTGGCAAGCAGCCCAAATCCGTCCACGCCGTCAGGCTATGTTGCAATCTTTTCGCCGGGGGTCAAGGGGATTTCCGCCCGGGACGGGCCCGGGCGCGCCGAGAAGCGGGAAGCGGAGGGGAAAACGGGTCCCCTAAGACTTTCCGCCGGCCTTGGCGAGGGCCTTGGTCAGATCGAAAACGTGACGGCGCACCCGGGGGTCGGTGATCCGGTAATAGGCCCTGACCAGTTCCAGGGTTTCCCGCCGGGTCAGGGGATCGGTCTCGAGGGGTTTCTGGGACTGGTCCTGAAGCCCCCTCGCCATGCGGCCCTTATGGGTCTTGAGCTCGGCCGGAAGCTCTTCGAAGAAAAACGAAACCGGCACGTCGAGTATGCGGCTGAATTCGTAAAGCCGGCTCGCCCCCACCCGGTTGGCGCCGCGCTCGTATTTCTGGATCTGCTGGAAGGTGAGGCCGACCGCGTCGCCCAGCTTTTCCTGACTGAGGCCGAGGAGCGTGCGCCGCATCCTGACCCGGCCGCCGACGTGAATATCGACGGGATTGGGGACGCCCGGAGGCAGGCGGCGCCTGCCGCGGACGCGAGAGGGGCTCTTTTCCCCTCGGCTGGCTTTGGGTTTTTTCATGACACCCCGTACATCCCTAAATAAAAAATCCATCAACGCCCCGGAAGGGCCGATCAGCAGACGATAGGGGAATGAATTGCCGATGGTCAATGACATTATTCATACGCTGGTATGCATGGCGAAATGTCTTTCTCACCTTCTGTTTGCAAGGGCGGGTGCCCTCCCGGAGAGCAGGAATCCGCAACCGGCAACGGCGAGGACGAGCACCAGCAGGGTCCAATCTCCGAAACGGGCGTAAGGGGTCGGCCCTTCCAAATCTGTCGGCAATCCACTGTCGAGCGTTCCCTTCACCCCCAGGCCGAGACTCGCCAGGACGCGGCCGTATGCGTCCACCACGCCCGAGATTCCGTTGTTGGCCACCCGCACCACGGGCAGGCCTTCCTCGACCGCCCTCAGCCGGGCGGCGGCGAAGTGCTGATAGGGCCCCGCCGTCAGCCCGTACCAGGCGTCGTTGGTGATGTTGAGCAGCCAGCCGGGGCGGTTGTCCGGCGCCGCCACGCTTCCTGGGAAGATGACCTCGTAGCAGATCAGCGGCCCCACCGGCGGCAGACCCTTGAGCTCCATGGTGACGAGGCCGGCGCCCGGCGAGAAGTCGCGGCCGCCTTCCGTCACCTTGGCGAAGCCGAGGAAGCGCCTGAACGGCACGTACTCCCCGAATGGCACCAGGTGGAACTTGTCATAGGTTCCCGTCACCCTGCCGCCTTCGTCGATGGCGAACAGGCTGTTCCAGACCCGGCCCCCGGGCCCGGATCTGAGGGCGCCGGTGATGGTGAGCCCCCCTTTCGGCGTCGCCTCTCCGATGGCGGCCCGGATTTCCGGGCTGTTGGAAAGATAGAACGGCACCGCCGTCTCCGCCCAGATGACGTGGGTCGGCGGCGCGCCTTTCCCGGGCCGGACGCTCATGCGCAGTTGTTCGGCCACGTGCGCCGCGCGCAAATCGGGATGCCACTTGAGCTTTTGGTCGATGTTGGGCTGCACCAGGCGCAGGCGCACGTCCGGGACCATGGCCCCGTCCGCCCCGGCGAGGCGCCACTGGCCCGCGCCCCAGACCGCCGCCAGGGCGGCGAAGGCGGCGAGGACGGCCCGCCCGCCCCCCTTGCCGCCGGCGAAGAGGACCGCCGGCATGGCGGCGGCCGCCACGGTGAGCAGGCCGAGCCCGTGAACGCCGGCGACGGCCGCCCCCTGGATCATGCCGTCGGAGAATGTCCAGACGCTGCCCACCAGGTTCCAGGGAAACCCCGTCAGGACCCAGCCCCTGAGCCACTCGAAAGCCGTCCAAACGGCGGCGAAGACGAGGATGCCGCCGGCGCCGCCGAGTCCGGCCAGTCGGCTACTGAGGGCGGCCCCGGCCGGGAACAGGGCGAGCAATCCCGAGAGCCCGAAGACCGCGAAGGGAACCATCCAGCCGAAGCGGTCGGGAAATGTCAGCAGGGCGAAGGAAACCCAGTACAGCCCGGCGGCGAAATAGCCGAGGCCGAACCACCATCCGACGGCAAAGGCGCTCCTCGGCCCGGGGCCGCCCTCGATCTGCCAGATCAAGCCGCTGAAGGCCGGCACCAGCAGGATCACCGCGTGCGCCGGCGGCAGGGCCCCCGTCGCCAGCGCGCCGAAGCCGAAGGCCAGGGCAAGGCGCCGCCAGCCCTTCAGGCCCAGGACCAGCGAGCGTATCCGCGTCAAGGCGCCGCCCGGGCTGGTGGAAACCTGGTCCATGAAGGAGGGGTCAGCCGGATCGGACGCGGCCGTGCACGCGAACCCGCTTGATGCGGCGGGGATCGGCATCCAGGATCTCGAACTCCAGGCCCGAGGGGTGGGCGATCAGCTCACCGCGGATGGGCACCCTGCCGACCAGCAGAAAGACCAGGCCGCCGATGGTTTCGATGTCTTGGCGTTCCTCGTCGTTGACGAAGCGGCCGACGATGTCCTCGAGGGCCTCGATGGTGGCGCGGGCGTCTGCGTCCAGGGTGCCGTCGGGTCTCTTGTTGAGGTCGGGCTCGTCGTCCTGGTCGTGTTCGTCCTCGATCTCGCCGACGATTTCCTCGACCAGATCCTCGATGGTGACCAGGCCGTCGACGCCGCCGAACTCGTCCACGACCAGTGCCATGTGCGAGCGCTTGACGCGCATTTCCAGAAGCAGTTCCGGCACCTGCATGGACGGCGAGACGAACAGGATCTGGCGCAGGATATCGGCCAGCGAGAAGGGGCGGTCCACGCCCTGCCAGGGCAGCACGTCCTTGATGTGGACCATGCCGATGGCGTCGTCCAGGGTCTCCCGGTAGACGGGGAGGCGGGAGTGCCCCTCCTTGGTGATGGCGTCGACGACCCGTTCGAGAGACGTCCCCGCCTCCACGGCGACGATGTCGGCGCGGGGCACCATGACGTCGTGAATGGTTCGGTCGCGCAGTTCCAGAATATTGGCCAGCAGTCGCCGTTCATCATCGTCGATGGGGATTTCCTCGCGCTCCTCGATCAATTCGTCGAGGACGTCGCGGGCGGAGTGCTCGTCGTTGCGCGGCCCGGCCAGCCTCCGGAACCAGTCGCGCAGGCTGCGGGCCAGCGAGGGGTGCCCGGAACCGCCATCGGCGCCAGGCAGAATAGGGGATGACTGGTCGTTCATGGGCCGACGCTCAACATTCGGTCCCTCGTTCGGGACGGCGCTCGGCGATGCCGAGGCTGGCCAGCACCTGGGATTCCAACCGTTCCATGCGGGCCGCTTCGGCCTCGCTCTCGTGGTCGTAACCGAGAAGATGTAGCATACCATGGACCACCAGATGACATAAATGGTCGGCCAGACTCACCCCTTCGGCCCCCGCCTCGGCGACCGCGGTCTCGTAGGCGACGACGATGTCGCCCAGAAGGACGGGGGCGCCCGCCCCGAGGCCGCCCTCGTCCAGGCCGGAAAACGAAAGCACGTTGGTGGCCCCGTCCCTGCCCCGGTAGTCCCGGTTGAGGGTTTCGACCAGGCCGTCGTCGGCCAGCAGGACGCTGGCCTCCGCCGCCCGCGCAGGGACCCGGGCGGGCGGCGGCCAGGCGGCCCGGAAGGCCGCGTGGGCGGCGGCCAGCGCGATCTTTCCGGGGGCCGGCAGGACCGATTTCCAGCCGGCGCAGGATACGCAGACATCGACCGCCAGGTCGGGGACGTCAGTCATGTTCAGCGGGGCCGGCCTTCCTTCCCTTGCGGGCCTCCGGCGACCCGTCGACCTTGTCGTAGGCGCGCACGATCCGGGTCACCAGGCCATGGCGGACCACGTCCACGTCGCTGAAGTGGACAAAGGTGACGCCGGGGACTCGTTCCAGGACCTCCAGCGCGTCGCCCAGGCCCGAGCGCGTTCCCCGGGGCAGGTCCACCTGGGTCAGGTCGCCGGTGACCACCATGCGGGAATTCTCGCCCATCCGGGTGAGCAGCATCTTCATCTGCACGGCCGTGGTATTCTGGGCCTCGTCCAGGATGATGAAGGCGTTGGCCAGCGTCCGGCCGCGCATGAAGGCCAGCGGCGCCACCTCGATCTCTCCGGTCTCCAGGCGCTTGACGACTTGCGGGGCGGGCATCATGTCGTAGAGGGCGTCGTAAAGGGGCCGCAGGTACGGATCCACCTTCTCGCGCATGTCGCCGGGAAGGAAGCCCAGTTTCTCGCCCGCCTCCACCGCCGGGCGCGACAGGATGATGCGGTCCACCTCGCCCCCGATCAATCCTTCCACGGCCTTGGCCACCGCCAGGTACGTCTTGCCGGTGCCGGCGGGACCCAGTCCGAAGACCAGGTCGAAGTCGTCCATGGCCCGGATATAGTCGGCCTGCTTCGGAGAACGGGGCGAGATGGGTTTCTTGTGAGTGCGGATGGTGAGCCCGGTGTCGTCCCGGCCCGCCATGCGCAAGGCCGCGTCCACCTCTCCGGGGTCGACGCCGAGGCCGCGCTCCAGGCGCTTATAGAGGTCTTCCATCACCCGCGCGGCGGCGGCGACCGAGTCCCCGTCGCCGGTGAAGGACAACCGGTTGCCGCGGGCATGGATGGTCACGTCCAGGGCCTGTTCGATGCGCGCCAGGTGGCTGTGATGGGAGCCGTAGAGCTGCTGGGCCAGGGTATTGTCGGCGAAGTCCAGGCGCCGGGTGCCCTGTTCCCTGTCCTGAACGGTGGCCCGGGGGCTCATGACAGGGTGGCGCCGGCGGGCTCTCCGGCCGGGGCGCCGGCGAGGCTGTTGTTGAGGCCGGCGATGATCTCGAGATCGGCGATGGTGCCGAGAAGGTCGTCGGGCCCCTCCACGTGGATCGCCTGCATGTAGGGGCTGCGGCCGACGAGTTGTCCCGGCCGCCGGCCCCTGCGGTCGAGCAGCGTCGGCATGATCCGGCCCACGCAGCGGACGTTGAAGTCAAGCTGCTGGGCCCCGAGCAGGTCCTGCAGGTCCCGCAGGCGTTCGTCCTTGACCGAATCCTCGACCTGGTCGCCTGAGTCGGCCGCCGGGGTCCCGGGCCGGGGGCTGTACTTGAAGGAATAGGCCTGGCAGAAGCCGATGTCCTCGACCAGCCTCAGGGTCTCCCGGAAGTCGCCGTCGGTCTCGCCTGGAAAGCCGACGATGAAGTCCGAGGCCAGGGCCAGGTCGGGCCGGGCGGCGCGCAGCCGGTCCACCAGCCGCCGGTAATCGTCGGCCCCGTGGCGGCGGTTCATGGCCGCCAGCACCCGGTCGGACCCCGATTGCACCGGCAGGTGGAGATAGGGCATGAGCTGGGGAACGTCCCGGTGGGCGGCGATCAGGTCGTCGTCCATGTCGGCGGGATAGGACGTGGTGTAGCGGATGCGCTCCAGCCCCTCGATCCCGGCCAGTTCCCGGATCAACCGCCCGAGCCCCCAGTCGCCGCCGCGCACCGAAGCCTCCCCGTGATAGCGGTTGACGTTCTGGCCGAGCAGGGTGATCTCGCGCACCCCCCGGCCGGCCAGGCGGCGGGCCTCGTCATGCACGTCGGCCACGGGCCGGGAGTATTCCGCCCCCCGGGTATAGGGAACGACGCAGAAGGTGCAGAACTTGTCGCAGCCCTCCTGCACGGTCAGGAACGCGGCGGCGGTGCCCGGGTCCCGGTCCCGGGGCAGGCGGTCGAACTTGGGCACCTCGGGGAATTCGGTGTCGAGGACCCGGCCCTGCCCGACGCGGGCCATCATCTCGGGCAGGCGATGATAGGCCTGGGGACCGAAAACCATGTCCACGTAGGGGGCGCGGGAGAGGATCTCCGCTCCCTCCGCCTGGGCGACGCAGCCCGCGACGGCCAGGATCAGGCCGCCGCCGCCGTCCTTCCGGCGCTCCTTCAGGCGGCCCAGGCGGCCCAGTTCCGAATACACCTTCTCCGCCGCCTTCTCGCGTATGTGGCAGGTGTTGAGGATCACCATGTCGGCCTCGTCCGCGTCGTCCACCAACACGAAACCGAGGGGGGCCAGGACGTCCGCCATGCGCTCGGAGTCATAGACGTTCATCTGGCAGCCGTAGGTTTTAATGTGGAGTTTCACGTCCGCCCAGCGCCGGAAATACCCGCGTTCAATCCTTGTCAAGGGGCACGCCGTAGAGCTCCAGGCGGTGCCCGACCAATTCGAATCCGTGTTCCTCGGCAATCTTCACCTGCAAGGCCTCGATTTCCTCCGAATGGAATTCTATGACTTTATTGGATTGGATGTCGATCAGGTGGTCGTGGTGCTCGTCGGTGGCCTCTTCATAGCGCGAGCGGCCGTCACCGAAATCGTGGCGCTCCAGGATTCCGGCCTCCTCGAACAGGCGCACGGTGCGATAGACGGTGGCGATGCTGATTCGCGGATCCAGGCGCGACGCCCGCCGATAGACTTTCTCGACGTGGGGATGGTCCTTGGCCTCGGAAAGCACTTTGGCGACGACCCGGCGTTGCTCGGTCATCTTCATGCCTTTTTGGAGGCAAATCAGTTCGATTCGCGAGGGCATGGCACCTCCCGCGCTCCTTATGGAATAACGAACCGCTCGGCTGGGGAACCCCCGCCTGCCCTCAGGATCGGGTCGTCTTGCGCGAACGCGGTTTCCTGCCGAGGCCGATCTTCTTCGCCAACTTGCTCCGGTGCTTGGCGTAATTTGGCGCCACCATGGGATAGTCCGACGCGAGTCCCCAGCGTTCCCGGTAGTCCTCGGGCGTCAAGTTGTAAGCCGTCTTCAGATGGCGCTTGAGCATTTTCAGCTTCTTGCCATCCTCGAGACAAATGATGTAATCGGGGAAAATAGACTTCTTTATGGGGACGACGGGACGCGGCTTTTCGGCTTTCGCCGAGACGCTTCCCAAGGCCAGCAGGGTCTTGTAAACGTCCTGGATCAACTTGGGCATATCGCCCGGTGCGATCGTGTTGTTTCCCACGTGGGCGCCGACGATTTCGGTGGTCAGTTCAAGAAGCTCGCTAACGTCAGGTTTGTCACTCATCGGAAATATTCCCGCTTATTTGATTGTGAAACTTACTATATAATTAACATCTTTCCCCGAGGCAAGAACTCGTATGAAAAATAAATCAAAGCAAAATTGGAACGATGACATCGATTTCTACCTGGATATAACCCAGGAAATCTGTCCCCTGACTTTCGTCAAGACAAAACTCCTGATCGAGAAGATGGAGTCCGGGCAGGTGGTCCAGGTCCGCCTCAAGGGCGCCGAGCCCCTGGAGAACGTCCCCCGGTCGGCCCGCGAACAGGGGCACACCGTACTCGGCATGGAGCCCGAGGACCCGGACGCGAAGCCGGACGGCGTCCACATCCTCTGCATCCGCAAGGCGTGAACGGGCTCATAAAGACTTTCAGTCGCCCTAGGGCGATTCTATTTAACGTGGAAAATGCTCTTCGGAACCATCACACTAGCCGGTTTCATGGCCTGAGGCGGCCGCCGCCTTCCGGCGCCGTGGCGGCGGGGGGCTTCAAATAGAGAGGCGACGGGGGCGCCGGTCTTTCGCCCGGACGCCAGCGGCGGGCGGCGATGGCCGCGAGAACGGTGGCGTCCGGCGTCCCCGGGGCCCCGCTGAGGGCGACGTCCAGTCCGGCCCTGGCGAGCGCCGGCCGGACGAGGTTCGATGCGTCCCCGGCGACGACGACCCGGCCGCCTTCCGCGACCAGCCCGGCCACGTCTTCGGGAAGCAGCGCCCGGGGCTCGGAGAAGGGCTCCAGGTCCGGGGTGAAGGCCTGGGCGTAGATGTCGGCCCTTTTCGACTGCAAGGCCACCACCAGGGTGGCGCCCGAACGTTCAGACGCGGGCACCGCGTGGGCCACCGTCTCGGTGGTCGTGGCGCCGAAGCACGGCAGTCCCGCCGCCAGGGCCAGGCCGCGCGCCGCCGCCAGTCCGATGCGCAGGCCCGTGAACGCCCCCGGCCCCACGGTGACCGCCACCAGGTCGAGATCGCAGGCGCCGCACCCGGCCCCGTCCAGCACTTCGCCCACCATGGGCATCAGGGCCTCCGCGTGCCCGCGCTCCATGTCCCGGCGGAGGCTCCAGGCCACCCCGCCCCGCCGCCAGAGGGCGACGGAGCAGGCGGTCGTGGACGTGTCCAGGGCGAGGATGTTCATCCGTCCTCTCCCTGGCGCCGGGGGAGGGGGAGGGCGGCGGTTGGGGACGGCGCGGGCATCACAGGATCCGGCAGGCCTGGGCGAAGTCCGGGCGCGGCAGGCGGGGACCGAGGGCGCCGGGATCCCCGTGGCCCATGTTGCACAGGAAATTGGAGCGGACCGTCCCGCCCGGGAAGAATTCCCGGTCCACCATCTCGTTGTCGAACCCCGACATGGGACCGCAGTCCAGTCCCAGGGCGCGGGCCGCCAGCATGACGTAGGCCCCCTGCAGGGAGCCGTTGCGAAAGGCCGTGGCCTCGATCAGGGCGGCATCGCCCTCGAACCACTTGCCTTCGTCGGCGGCCGGATTCAGCCGCCCCAGGTGCTCCGCGAACCGCAGGTCATGGCCGATGACGGCGGTGGCGGGCGCGGTCATGGTCTTCTCCACGTTGCCTTCCGCGAGGCAGGGCTTGAGCCGCTCCTTGGCCTCGGGCGAAACCACGAAAAGGATGCGCGCCGGGCAGCAGTTGGCGCTGGTCGGCCCCATCTTGGCCAGGTTCCAGACGGCCTCGAGCATGTCGGCGCCGACATGCTCGTCCGTCCAGGCCCGGTGGGTGCGCGCCTCGCGGAACAGGATATCCAGGGCGCGCGTATCGACGGTCCGGGTCATGGCAACCTCCTAGAGCGGGTCAGGATTGATAGGAACCATTTGACCGGGATTATTTTGTCCCGTGGCTAGGCACGCTCCGAAAGGCGATGCTTGCGCATCGGATGAGGGGCGTAACGACGCCACGGGGCAAAAGAA
>JADFTO010000104.1 GCA_022560215.1 Pseudomonadota bacterium
GGTCCGGCCGAGCACCACGAGCACCCCGCTGGTCATGTACTCGGCCCCGTGGTCGCCGATGCCCTCGACCACGGCGACGGCGCCCGAGTTGCGCACGCAGAACCGCTCTCCGGCGACTCCCCGGAAGAAGCATTCGCCGGCGGTGGCCCCGTAGAGCACCGTGTTGCCGACGATGATGTTGTCTTCGGCGCGGAACCGGCTCTTCCGGGGCGGCTTGATGATCAGGCGGCCGCCGGACAGCCCCTTGCCCACGTAATCGTTGGCGTCCCCTTCCAACTCGATGGTGATGCCCCTGGCGAGGAAGGCGCCGAAGCTCTGCCCCGCCGTGCCCCGGGCCTTGATGGTGATGGTGCCGTCCGGCATCCCCTGGTGGCCGTAGCGCCTGGCGACCTCGCCCGACAGCATGGCGCCGACGGAGCGGTGGGTGTTGCGGATGGACGTCTCGATGACGACCGGCTCCAAGTTTTCCAGCGCCGGCCGGGCCTTCTCGATGAGCTCCAGATCCAGGGCCGCCTCCAGGCCGTGGTCCTGGGACTCGCAATTGTAGACGGCCACGTGGGCAGGCATCTCCGGGCGGTAGAAGACCCGGGAGAAATCGAGGCCGCTGGCCTTCCAATGATCGACGGCGCGCCTCACGTCGAGCTTGTCGGTGCGCCCGATCATCTCGTTGATGGTGCGGAAGCCGAGGGCCGCCATGAGCTCGCGCATCTCCTCGGCGATGAACTTGAAGAAATTGATGACGTGTTCGGGCTGTCCCCGGAAGCGCTTGCGCAGTTCCTTGTCCTGGGTGGCGATGCCCGTGGGGCAGGTGTTCAGGTGGCACTTGCGCATCATGATGCAGCCTTCCGAGATCAGCGCCGCGGTGGCGAAGCCGAACTCATCGGCCCCAAGGAGGGCCCCCACCACCACGTCGCGGCCGGTGCGCAAGCCGCCATCCACCTGGACGGCGATGCGGCCCCTGAGCTCGTTCAGGACCAGGGTCTGGTGGGTCTCGGCGAGGCCGATCTCCCAGGGCAGGCCGGCGTGCATGATGGAGGTGAGCGGGCTGGCGCCGGTGCCGCCCTCGTGGCCCGAGATGGTGACGTGGTCGGCGTGGGCCTTCGACACGCCGGCGGCGACCGTGCCGACGCCCACTTCCGAGACCAGCTTGACGCTGATCCTGGATTCCGGGTTCACGTTCTTCAGGTCGTGGATGAGCTGTGCCAAGTCCTCGATGGAATAGATGTCATGGTGGGGCGGCGGCGAGATCAGGCCGACGCCGGGCGTGGAATGGCGCACCCGGGCGATCCACTCGTCCACCTTGTGGCCGGGGAGCTGGCCGCCCTCGCCGGGCTTGGCGCCCTGGGCCATCTTGATCTGGATCTCGTCTGAGTTGACCAGGTATTCGGTGGTCACCCCGAACCGGCCGGAGGCCACCTGCTTGATGGCCGAGCGCATGGAATCGCCGTTGTCCAAGGGCGTGTAGCGCCTCGAGTCCTCGCCGCCCTCGCCGCAGTTGGAGCGCCCGCCGATGCGGTTCATGGCGATGGCCAGGGTGGTGTGGGCCTCCCACGAGATGGAGCCGAAGGACATGGCCCCGGTGGAGAAGCGCTTGACGATCTCGGAGGCCGGCTCCACCTCGTCCAGGGGCACCTTTTTGCCGGCGAACTTGAACTCGAACAGGCCGCGCAGGTTCTTCAGCTTTTCGTCCTGGTAGTTGACGGACCGGGAATAGCGCTTGAAGGCCTCGTAATCGCCCGCCCTGACGGCGTGCTGGAGCCCGCTCACGGTTTCCGGCGTCCACACGTGTTCCTCGCCCCTCAGCCGGAAGGCGAAATCGCCGCCCTCGTCCAGGGCCTGGCGCAGATGGGGGGCGTCGCCGAAGGCTTCCGAGTGGCGGCGCACCGTCTCCTCGGCGACCTCGTCCAGGCCGATGCCCTCGATCTTCGTGGCGGTGCCGGTGAAGTACTTGGCGACGAAGGCGCTGGACAGCCCCACCGCGTCGAAGATCTGGGCCCCGCAATAGGACTGGTAGGTGGAGATGCCCATCTTGGCCATCACCTTGAGCATGCCCTTGTTCACGGCCTTGATGTAGCGCTTGTGGATCTTTGTCTCGGACAGGTTCTCGGGCAGGTCGGGGCGGATGTCCGAGATGGTGTCGAAGGCGAGGTAGGGGTTGATGGCCTCGGCGCCGTAGCCGGCCAGCAGGCAGAAGTCGTGCACCTGGCGGGCCTCGCCCGTCTCCACCACCAGGCCCGTCTCGGTGCGCAGCCCCTCGCGGATCAGGTGATGGTGGACCGCCGCCGTGGCCAGCAGGGCCGGGATGGCGATGTGGTCGGCGTCGATGTGGCGGTCCGACAGGATGACGATGTTGTGTCCGTCCAGGACCACCTGCTTGGCCTTGCGGCAAAGGGAGCCCAGCGCCGCCGCCATGCCCTTGGCGCCGCGAACCGCGGGGTAGCAGATGTCCAGGGTGAAGGTGCGGAAGGCGCTGTCGGCGATGGTCTCGATGTGGCGGATCCTCTCCAGGTCCATGTTGGACAGGATGGGCTGGTGCACCTCGAGCCGCTTGTGGGTGCCTCCCGATTCCAGGTCCAACAGGTTGGGCCGGGGCCCGATCAGCGAAACCAGGGACATCACCAGTTCCTCGCGGATGGAATCGATGGGCGGATTGGTGACCTGGGCGAAACACTGCTTGAAATAGTCGTAGAGCAGCTTGGGCCGGGCCGACAGCACGGCGATGGGGGTGTCGCGCCCCATGGAGCCCACCGGCTCCTGGCCCGTCAGGCACATGGGCGTGAAGAAAAAGCGGATGTCCTCCTGGGTGTAGCCGAAGGCCTGCTGCCGGTCGAGCAGGGTCGCCTGGTCGGGCGCCATGGGCGAGACCTCGACGGGCAGGTCCTCGAGGCGGAACTGGGTCTTGTCCAGCCACGCCTGGTAGGGATGGGCCTGGGCGAGGGAGGCCTTCAGTTCCTCGTCGTCGATGATGCGGCCCTGCTCCAGGTCGATGAGGAACATCTTGCCCGGCTGCAGGCGCCATTTCTTGACGATCTTTTCTTCCGCCACCGGCAGGACGCCGGCCTCCGAGCACATCACCACGCGGTCGTCGTCGGTGATCAGGTAGCGGGCGGGCCTGAGGCCGTTGCGGTCGAGCGTGGCGCCGATCTGGCGGCCGTCGGTGAAGGCGATCGCCGCCGGCCCGTCCCAGGGCTCCATGATCGCCGCGTGGTATTCGTAGAAGGCGCGGCGGTCGTCGTCCATGAGGGGGTTTTCGTACCAGGCCTCGGGGATCATCAGCATCATGGCGTGGGCCAGGGGATAGCCGCCCGCCAACAGCAGCTCCAGGGCATTGTCGAAGGTGCCCGAATCGGAGTTGCCGTCGCCGATCACGGGCCACAGCTTGTCCAGGTCACTGCCCAACACCCGGGAGCGCATGTTGTGGCGCCGGGCCAACATCCAGTTGACGTTGCCGCGCACCGTGTTGATCTCGCCGTTGTGGCAGAGATACCGGTAGGGATGGGCCAGCGGCCACGACGGGAAGGTGTTGGTGGAAAACCGCTGGTGGATCAGGGCCAGGGCCGATTCCATGCGCTCGTCGGCGAGGTCGCGATAGTAGACTTCCAAATTCTTGGCCAGGATCATGCCCTTGTAGACAATGGTCCGGGAGGAGAGCGACGAGATGTAGAAATGGTTGCCGTCGGGCAGGTCGACGTCCCAGATGGCGTGGTGGGCTTGCTTGCGGATGACGAACAGCTTGCGTTCCAGGGCGTCGGTGTCGGGGCAGTCCTTGCCCCGGCCGATGAAGACCTGGCGGATCACCGGTTCGTTGGGCTTGACGCTCTCGCCCAGGCAGGACGAGTCGGTGGGGACGTCGCGCCAGCCGAGAACGATCTGCCCTTCGGCCTCGGCGATGCGCTCGATGGCCTTCTCGCAGGCGGCGCGGGTTTTCCTGCTTTGCGGCAGGAAGACCATGCCGACGGCGTAATCCCCGGGGCCGGGAAGGCCGATACCCAGCCCTTCGCATTCGGCGCGCAGGAAGCGGTCCGGGATCTGCAGGAGGATGCCGGACCCGTCCCCGGCCAGGGGGTCGGCGCCGACGGCGCCCCGGTGGGTCAGGTTGACCAGGATCCTGAGCCCGTCGCGGATGATCCCGTTGCTCTTGCGGTTCTTGATGTGGGCGACGAAGCCGATGCCGCACGAGTCATGCTCGTTCCGGGGATCGTAGAGCCCCTGCCGGGGGGGGCCATGTATGTCCTTGGCTGGCACGGTTCTTCCCTTGCCTCCAGCTTGCATGCCCCATCCCGGATGGGCCGCATTCAACACTCGACGGCTGCCTGTGCGGCCGCGTGCCACCGGTGAATCCGGGATAAGGAATGGCCTAGGTTAGCAAAAGTCACTGGAAAACGCAAAAACCCGACCGGCGGGCCGCCTCCCCAGCGGCGGGTATGGGGCCGGGGGACCGGCCGGCTTTGGCTTCGGCTGCGGCCGGTGCTATAAGGGCGACCTGATCTTGGGGTGATGAAACCATGACGCTCCTAGATATAGCCGTGCTGGCGCTGATTCAGGGAATCACCGAGTTCCTGCCCGTCAGTTCACAAGGGCATGTGTATCTGGCCGAGAATCTCTTGGGAGTTTCGGACCAGGGCCTGGTCATGGTTGTTGCCCTCCACGTGGGCACGCTGGGCGCCGTCGTGCTCTACTTCTGGCGGGATCTGTGGGCCATCCTGGCGGGGCTCGGCCGCCTGCTCAGGGGACGCAGCGACCCCGGCGCCGATCTCGCGGGCTACCTGGCCATAGCCTCGGTGCCCGTGGCCATCGCGGGTTTCGCCCTCAACCGCTATGGGGCGGAGGTCCTGCGCACCACTCCCGTCATCGCCTGGGCGACGATCGGCTTCGGCATCGTGCTCTACGCGTCCGACAGGCTGGGCATGACGGTCAGGCGCATCGAACACATGCGCCTCGGCGACGCCATCATCATCGGCCTGGCCCAGGCCCTGGCCCTGATCCCCGGCACCAGCCGGTCCGGCATCACCATGTCGGCGGCGCGCATGCTGGGCATGGAGCGGGCCGAGGCGGCGCGCTTTTCCATGCTGCTCTCCATCCCCGCCATCCTGGGCGCCGGCGGCCTGACGGCGGTCGATCTTTACCTGGCGGGCGACGTCGCCCTGACGGAGGCCGCCATCCTGGCCGCCACCATGGCCTTCATCGCCGCCACCATCGCCATTTCCGCCCTCATGGCCTGGCTCCGGCGCTCCTCCTTCACCCCCTTCGTCGTCTACCGGGTGCTGCTGGGCGGCGCCCTGCTCGGCATCGCCTACGGCATGTGAAGGCCCCGACCGGATCGGGGCGCCCGCTCTCAGTCCAGGCGGAAGCCCTTGGCGCGGACGAAGGCGCCGAAATCGGCCCGCTGGGGCTCCGAGTACTGGCGCGCCTTGTCCTCGCTCCAGGTGTAGGGCGTCTGTTCCCCGTAGCGTTCCGTCAAGCGCTGCCAGGGGTAGGGTTGGACCTGGGCCCGGCGGGCGTCGTAGGCGTCGATGCGTTGGCGCAAATCCTTTTCGTCGTAGCGGTCCCAGTGCACGGTCACGTCGAGGGGGAGGCGCAGGCTGACGCGGCCTTCGCCCGCCGGCCAACCCAAGGTCATTCCGGCCACCGGGAAGACGTGATCGGGCAGGCCGAGAAGGCCGCTGATCGTAGTCGCATGATCGCGCACCGCGCTGATGGGGCAGCAGCCGAGCCCCACCCGCTCGGCGGCGATGACGTATGTCGCGAGCACGATGGCCGCGTCCACCGTGGCGTTGAAAAAGGCGTCCAGGTGGTCGTTGGCGAAGGGGCGGCCCCGCCACTCGTGGATCAGCCTCTGGCGCCGGTTGTTGCCGCAGAAGACCAGGAAGGCCGGGGCCGACCCTATCCAGGGCATCTCCGGAATCAGGGCCTGGATCCGGTCCTGGGTGCCGGGGTCGCGGACGATCACGATGTCGCCCTGCTGGAGGTCGCCTTTCGTCGGCGCCGACAGGGCGGCGGCGGCAAGGGTCTCGATCAGGGCCGGGTCCACGGGCCGCTCCTGGTATTGGCGGTGTGTGCGCCGGGCCGCCAGATAGGCGATGGTGCCGGCGCCCTGGCCGAGGCCGCAAGCCGGCGGCGCGGCGCCGAACCTCAGGCCGAACAGGTCCTGAAGGGACTCCTCGGGTTTTTTCGCCATGGCCGCCGTCCTCCGCCAATGATCGGATGTTTATAGAGGAACCAGCGGCGTCCGTCAGTCAGTATCCCCGGGCCGGATCCACGGCGTGCAGGGGCTCCCGGCCGTCGCGGATGCGGGCGATGTTGGCGGTGATCTCGGCGGCGGCCGAGGCGGGCACGGTCAGGCTGGCTATGTGCGGCGTGATGGTGAGCGACGAAGCGCGCCAGAAGGGGTGATCGGCGGGCAGGGGCTCGGTCTTGAACACGTCCAGGGTGGCGCCCGCCAGTCGGCCCGATTCCAGCGCCGCCAGCAGCGCCTCTTCGTCCACGTGGCCGCCCCGGGCCGCGTTGATCAGATAGGCCCCCCGGGGCAGCGCCTCCAGGGTGCGGGCATTGACGATGTCCTCGGTTTCCGGCGTCAGGGGCAACAGGCAGACCAGGATGTCGGTGCGCCCCAGGAACGGGATCAGGCCGCTTTCCCCGTGGAAGCCCTCGATGCCGTCAAGGCGCTTTTGCGTGCGGCTCCATCCGGCGACGGAGAAGCCCATGGCGGCCAGCGCCGCCGCCGCGTCGCCGCCGAGGACGCCCTGGCCCATGACGCCGACCCGGCACTCGGCCGCCTGGCGGAAGGGGCGCTTCCGCCATTCGCCCCGGCGCTGGGAATCGGCGTACAGGGGAAATTCCCGGAAGTAGTGGAGGACGCGGGCGCTCACGTATTCGGTCATGCCCCTGGTCAGCACCGGGTCCACCAGGCGGACCACGGGGACGCCGGGGGGCGGATCGGCGATGTGCTCGACCCCGGCGCCGAGCGAAAAGACGGCCTTCAGGTTGGGGAGGCCGTCCAGCATCCCGGGCGGCGGCCGCCAGACCAGGGCGAACTCGATCCCCGCCGCCTCGCCCAGGCCGCCGGGCCAGACCCGGAAGTCCAGGTCGGCCAGGTGGCGGGCCAGCGCCTTGCGCCAGCGTTCCGGATCGTCGTCGGGGGAGTAGAAGAGCAGCGCCATCGGGCTCACGTGCTCACGGCGCCGGTGTCGTCGGCCTTCATCTCGAAGGCGGCGGCCATGAGGGCCCGGGTGTAGGGGGTCTGGGGATTGGCGAAGACGGCGTCGGCCGGGCCTTGCTCCACCACCCGGCCCCGGCGCATGACCGCCACGTCGTGGGCCATGGCGCGCACCACCTTGAGGTCGTGGCTGATGAAAAGGTAGGCCAGCCCGTGGCGAATCTGGAGGTCCTTCAAGAGCTCCACGATCTGGGCCTGGACCGACATGTCGAGCGAGCTGGTGGGCTCGTCCAGGACCACGAACTTCGGTTTCAGCACCAGGGCCCGGGCGATGGAGATGCGCTGGCGCTGGCCGCCCGAGAACTCGTGGGGATAGCGGTCCATCATGGAGGGCTCCAGGCCCACCTCCTCGAGGACCCGGGCGATCCGTTCCCGGCGCTCCTTGCCGTTGCCGCCGCCGCCATGGACGAGAAGGCCCTCCTCCACGATCTGGGCGATGGAAAGGCGCGGGCTGAGGCTGCCGAAGGGGTCCTGGAAGACCATCTGCATCTCGCGCCTGAGCGGCTTCAGGGCCTTGGCCGCCATGTCCTGGATCTCCCGGCCCTCGAAGACGACGGCGCCTTCCCGGAGCCGCTCCAGGCGAAGGAGCGCGCGCCCCAGCGTGCTTTTCCCCGAGCCGCTTTCGCCGACCACGCCGAAGGTATGGCCCCGGCGCACGCTCAGCGACACCCCGTCCACCGCCTTCACGTGGCCGACGACGCGGCGGATGAGGCCGCGCTTGATCGGGAACCAGACCTTGAGGTCGCGGGCCGCCATGACCTCGGGCGCCCTGGGCGGGGCGGGATCGGGCTTCCCCTTGGGCTCGGCGGCGAGCAGGCGCCGGGTATAGTCCTCCCCCGGCCTCTCGAAGATGTCTTCGGCCGCCCCTTCCTCGACGATGCGGCCCTCGTGCATGACGTAGACCCGCCGGGCCATGTCGCGGACGATGCCGAGGTCATGGGTGATCAGGAAAAGGGCCATCCCCATCTTGGCTTGAAGGTCCTTGAGCAGCTTCAGGATCTGCGCCTGGATGGTGACGTCGACGGCCGTCGTCGGCTCGTCGGCGATGAGCAGGTCGGGCTCGTTGGCCAGCGCCATGGCGATCATCACCCGCTGCTGCTGGCCGCCGGAAAACTCGTGGGGCAGGGCGTCCAGGCGGTCGATGGCTTCCTCCAGTCCGACCAGGGCGAGCAGTTCCTCGATGGCCGCCCGGGTCTTGCCCGGGGCCATGCCCTTGTGCAGGACCAGGACCTCGCTGATCTGCTTCTCGATGCTGTGCAGGGGGTTCAACGAGGTCAGGGGCTCCTGGAAGATCATGGCCACCCTGTTACCCCTGATCTTCCTGATCAGGGCCGGGGGCGCGCCCATGAGCTGCTCGCCGTCCAGGCGGATGCTGCCCGAGGGATGCCAGGCATGGGGATAGGGCAGCAGCTGCAGGGTCGACAGCGCCGTCACCGACTTGCCCGAGCCGCTCTCGCCCACCAGGGCCACGGTCTCGCCCCGCCCGACGGTGAGCGAGACGCCCCTGACCGCCTCGACGGTGCGCTCGAACTGCTCCGGGTCGCGCTGGCCGTCGGGCCCCCGCTTGAACCAGGTGAAGCCGTAGGAGCCGGGTTCGATCGTGAATTGCGCCTGCGGGCACACCCACAGCGTGCGCCCTCCGGCGATGTGCGGCGCGAGTCCGATCAGATCCTGCGCGTTCGCGCCGTGCCCGTGCAGGGCGACGACGGTGGGGAGCGGCTCGCTGCCGCCCGGATGCGCTACGACGTGGGCCAGGGTCACCGCGGGAGCATAGCATCGGGGTCGCGGCGGCC
>JADFTO010000301.1 GCA_022560215.1 Pseudomonadota bacterium
GCTGGTGGAGACCGTCGCCGTGATCACGTTTCCCAACGTTAGGTCGATATCGTCCGTACCGCCGCCAAGATCGCCCAGCGCGTTGGTGATCTCGCCGTAGTCCTTAAGCAAAGGGCGCTGCAACACCCGATCCTGATAGTTTCGGGCTCCGGCCTGGGTGTAATTGAGCAACTGGACCGTATCCGTCCCTGTGGCGAAGCAAAGCATCGTGTCGCCAGCCGCCGTGGTGATGTTGGCCTCGCCCGGCAGGTCCAGATTGGTTGCATGATGGGTGAGCGTCAGGACATCATCGAATTGCAGCATGAAAAATGTGCCCGCCGTCACCGTCATGGCCGCGAAGCCGGTCGTGCCGGCGACATCGAAATAGTTGCCACCGGTATCTATGACGAGGGGATCGGCGGACGTTAAATCCCCGCCCTTCTTCCACCGCATCTGTGAGTCGATGGTTTGGATGGCCGTGAAGGTGTTGGCCGCGCCGGTTCCAGCCGCCGTCAAGGTGGTAAGCGCGGCCGTTGCCGAGGTGTCGTCCAGCACCGTCGCCATGTAGGCAGATACCGTGGTCAGGCTCACGTCCACAGCCCCTATGTTCTGAAGATCCGTGCCGTCGGAGTTCCAACCAATCAGCTTGTCCGCCTCCGGATCGGGCAGGGTAAGATTAGAATAAGTGGACGTGGCCGCCAGCTGGGGTACGCGCGAATCAACCTCGTTCAGCTGCTGGGCAAGCATCGTCAACCGGTCCAGTCCTTCCTCGAGGGTGCCGCTGGGAAGTGGACCGGCCGTCGGCAGGTCGGAAGGCTGGGTGAATTGCTCGACCCGCTTGATCACCAGGGTGTCGCCGGCCGACAGCGGGTTAATCGCGGTCAGCGTTCCGCCGCTCTCGTCGCCGGCGCCGGAAACGGTGTAGTCGGTCGTCAGCGTCCACGTTGTTTCGGCGTCAGTCGAATCCCTGAGAATGGCGCTTATGTCGGCGTTCTCGATGAAGAAAAACGGGATCGTGAACGCGGTGATGCTGGTGCTGCTGAATGAATAGCTGACCTTGTTCGAAATGGTGCTGAGGGTCATTCAATCCTCCAAAAGATAAGTCCGTGGTGTTGATTTTGGATATTCAAAATCGGAAGGCTCGTTTTAAGAACCCTTGTCGAAACAAAGCGGATGCCGGCATGACGAATTCCCGCCAATACTCGGACACTGGTCTCGGCAGCATGTGGTTTGGCTTGCGCCTTCATTTTTTCGTGCGATTAAGCACATGCACGCTCACACCGCCTTGGGGATCGGTGCCGGCAATGACCAGGGTGGCGTGTTCGGGCTTTTCGCCGTCTGCGGATGCCGTCACCTCGATGCGGTCATGGCGCATGAGCCCGCCGTAACGCCCCGAAAGGCATTCGTTGAAATATCCGTTACCCAGTACGTCTTTGAGACTGTGGGACGTGGTGTGACCCCACAGGTTGAGTCCCTGGCTGGTTTCAGTCAGGCGCACCACGGATTTCCGTTCCGCGCGGGGAGAATGATTTTTCATAGGCTTATCCTCCAGGCCGGACTGAACAAGCGCCCGGCGCCAATACGTGCCGGAACACGGGGGTTCTCTTCCCGCGTCCAGGCTTCCAGTTTTTCCTCGAGCGATCTCAGTCGATCAAATTCACGAAGGCGGCGGCGGCATGCTCACCATTTCCGCTTTACGACTCACCGGCTCCACGTCTCATACATGGCCGGGGATTCTGTCAGGTCTACGCCGTTCGCCCGCCGGCACCGACGATGGGCTGCCCGCCATGGAGTTTTTCGTATAGGCCCTGCAACTCATCCTGGATGGGGTGGGATTTGTACTTCGAAGGGTCGGTGAACGAGAATTCGTGAATTTTATCGATCCGGCTTTGAATTCCCTGGTTCGATGTATTCACGCCTTTACGCTTATCCGTGCCTGACGACGAGGGACTCGACCCGGCGGCCAGCAAGCGGCCGATGCGCGCGGCCAAGTCGATGACGGCGGGATGGTTGCCGAGCGGGACACCGTCTCTATCAACGGTTTCCAGGAAGTCGTTCAAGTCCCTTGAGGTAAGTTTGTCCACGGCGTTCTGGGCATAGGCCAGGTTGGCCTGGGCGTCGCCCCCCCACCGGGTGCGCAAGGACGCGGCGACATTGGGGTTGAGCTTTTCCATTTCGGCGAAGACGTAATCCACGACTTCCTTGTCCTGGACATTGGAAGGCTCAAGGGTCAGGACCGGGTCATCTTCCGTGGGGCTTGCCTCTGCCTCCGCCCCATCTTGTATGCCGGTGGATTTCGGTTCACTAGATTTGTCATCGACAATGGAGGAATCTCCACTGACGGTGGTGACGTCGTCGCTCATGGCGAACTCCTTTCGAGTGGGCAGATGGTTATAAGCCGGTATGCAGGATAAACGCGGCCCGGGTGATGAACCGATGGTCAGGTGAAATCCGGGCGACTCACTTCAGGCGATTTTTCGTCCACTAGGGTCTGTGGACATTTAGCGTAGAGCAATGATTGTTGCCGCGATATTCCAAGTAGCCTCGTAACTTGCATCCGTCTTGTCGTATCGGGTGCTCACGCGTAACATCGGCAAAAGTCCGGGCATCGTTGTAAATTAGGGGATT
>JADFTO010000302.1 GCA_022560215.1 Pseudomonadota bacterium
GCGATCACGATGGCGATGGTGTCACTCTGCCGCTCGGACATCGAGTCTTAGTCCCCGGACGGGTCCGGCCCATGAATACCGGGTCCTCGGCAATTTGAAAAGCCCGATGCCGCCCTAGCCCGCCGCGCCTAGCTCCTTTTGATCCGTGGCCGCCGGGGTGCTAATCTTGTGGGCGCGGCCTGAATGAGCGGAATCATGGCCGCGGAACGGGATCGAGGAAACGATGAACAAGCAACGCCCCTTGTTGGACGGTTTGGTCTGGCGCCATACGGACGGCAACCCCGTGTCGTGCGAGGAAAAACTGAAGGTGCTCAACGAGAACCTCATGGAAATCCGCGCCTACTGCCAGGACGCCTTCGAGGACGCCCTGCTCATGGGCTGCGACGAGAAACAGGTTCGACAAGTTTTCGAGTCCGTCATCGACTCGATCAAGAACCCATACAAGAAGGACCGGAAATGAAAATCCCCGCAACGCCTCGAATCATGCGCGCCTTGCTCCTCTTCCTTGCCGCCGCCGCCCTCGCCGGGCCGGCGTCGTCCGCGGAAACCTCCATCGAAGCCTTCTACGGCAAGTACATGGGCCAAGGGGTCACATCGGGAGAAGACGAGTTTTCGAAGCGCGATCTCAGCGTCCACATCAAGCCCGCCGGCAAGGACAAATTCACCATCCACTGGATCACGTTCACCCGTTCGGCCTCTGGCAAGCGCAAGGAATATTCCATCTCGTTCAAGCCTTCGGACCGCAAGAACGTCTTCGGCTCGGCCATGAAAAAGAACCTCTTCGGCAAAAGCGTGCCCCTGGACCCCCTCAAGGGCGAACCCTATGTGTGGGCCCGCATCCACGGCAAGACGCTGACCGTCCACGCCATGTTGATCACCGATGACGGCGGCTACGAGATGCAGGTCTACGACCGCACCCTCACCGAGGGCGGGATGGACTTGAAATTCTCCCGCGTCCGAGACGGAAAAACCCTCAAGCAGATCACCAGCTCCCTGCTCAAGTTAAGCGAATGACCGGGGCCTCCCGGTTGCCAGGCGCGCTTACCTAATCGGAGCGAGTGGCCCCCCCTGCCGAGGATCGACAAAGATGACCACTCCGGCGATCAAGGCCTTTCACGCCCACGTTTATTACCACGGCGCGACAAAGGAGAAGGCGGCCCGTTTGTACTCCGCCGTCGAGGAGACGTTCGACGTCCTCATGGGCCACTGGCACGATAATCCCATAGGCCCCCACCCCATGGGCAGCTACCAGATCACCTTCACCCCCGGCAAATTCGGCGACCTGGTCCCGTGGCTGGCTTTCAATCGCGACGGCTTGAGCATCCTCATTCACCCCGACACGGGCGATGACATTCCCGACCACACGGATCGCGCCCTCTGGTTGGGGCAAAAGCTGGACCTGGACATCGGCGCGCTCCGTTGAGCTCAACGAAGCTGTGCTGCATCGAGACGGTTTAGCGCACCGCCTCGCTGACGGTCGGAAATTCGGCGAGAAAGCCATGTTCATGAGGTGCGAATACCCGGCGATATCGGCGGGGGTATTTTAGTGGAAGTTGCAGGGCAGGTAATCGATTAGGACGGCAATCACATCTGTCCACAAAGGGCCGGGACAGGACCACCAGGAGGGGCCCAATCAAAGGCCGTTATGTGATCATAGGGTCGTTTTATGAGTTCACGCCCTACAGCGGCAGCCTGAGCCGCGCCCTCAAGCCCCCGGTGGGGGAATCGCTTAAGTCGATGTCGCCGCCGTGGCCGCGCAGCACGTCGCGGGCGATGGTCAGGCCCAGGCCGACCCCGCCGGTGCCCGGGTTGCGCGAGCCGTCCAGCCGGTAGAAGGGCTTGAACACCTCCTCGCGGCGGTCCGCCGGAATGCCGGGGCCGTCGTCGTCGATGGTGACCTCTATGGCGTCCCCCCGGGTCCCGGCCCTGATGGTGACGTGGTCGGCGTAGCGGCTGGCGTTGTCGAGCAGGTTGGCGACGCAGCGCCGGAAGGCGTCGGGCCTGAGCGGCACCATGAGCTCCCCCTCCGAGTGCAGGTCGATGACGCCGCCCTTGCGCCGGGCCTGGGCCACCACGCCATCAAGCAATTCCGTGAGGTTGGTGGCCTCGGGCGTTTCCGTCCCCTCGCCGCGGGCGAAGGCCAGATAGCCTTCGAGCATGTGCTCCATCTCGTCCACGTCTTCCTTCAGCTCATCCGCCCCGTCCACGCCGTCGAGCAGGGCCAGCTGCAGCTTCATGCGGGTCAGCGGCGTGCGCAGGTCGTGGGAAACGCCGGCCAGCATGTCCGTGCGCTGGTCGATCTGGCGCTGGATGCGTCCGCTGGGGATGCCGGCGCGATGGTAGCGGAGGCCGGGGCGCCGCGCTCGACCCACCATCGAGCGCAAGCGCGCCAGCGCTCAAGCCCCGGAAGATGCCCGCGGCCGCCGTGCCTGCCTTGCAGTCCTGAGTCCGGTCAGCGCCTCGAGGCCGGGCGGGCAGTCCGCGTTGTGCCACGCCGGCGCGACGGGCGCGGTGTTGAGGTGCTGCGAGATCACCGGCACCGCGTCGTCGCCGAGGAAGGGCGGGCGGCCGGTGACCAGCTTGGAACGCGGCAGGCG
>JADFTO010000303.1:0-1607 GCA_022560215.1 Pseudomonadota bacterium
CGACCATGAGGGGCAACTCGCCGGCCCGGCATATGCGATGGGCCTGCTCGGCGAATTCCCCCGGGGTGAGGACGATGAGGTCAGGCGCGCCGAGCACGGCCATGGAGGCCACCGATCCCGCGAACATCCCCGCCTCGAAGCCCAGGTCTTCGGCGATGCGCGCGGAAATGGGATCGAACACGGAAGCCGGGTGGACGCACCGGTCACCCGACAATAGGGCCCGAAACCGTTCCCGGCGTTCCGTCCAGCGGCTCATGGCGTCTCCCCCTCTTGTCCGTTCGGGAAATGCTAGCACGCCGGCCGAGAGCCGACAAAGGGTGGCCCGGGGACCGTCGAGGGCCGCGGATGGGGCGTTTCAGGCAATCGGGGAAAGGGCGGTGCCGCCGGGCCGGCCGCGGGCGGGATCACTCCCGCCCGCGGGTGACTCCGGCGATGATCGAGGGGATGGAGGCGGGGGCGGGCCTCAGGGCATCCAGAAGGGCTTGCCCGCTTCCCCCTCGACGTCGGCGCGGCTCAATCCAATGTCCTCGAGCAGGCGGTCGTCGAGTTGCCTCAGGTGGTGGCGATCGCTGGCCCGCCTCTGCCATTCGTAGAGGGCGTCGGCGATCCTGTCCGGCAGGGTCCAGAGGGCGGCGCCCAGGGCCTTCGCGGCGCCGACGGCGGACGCACCGGCGCCAAAGGTTGCTTCCCGGGTTTTCATCACGGCGCTCTCCTTAAACTGGATCGAATGATGGTTAATGTTGAGGCCTGTGTACGCCGGGCGGGCCGCAAGCACAAACGATCTTTCTTGATGTTCGGATTATAAAAACTAATGTGAAACCGTCTCGGATATGTAAATAATAATTGTGATAAAACAATACGTTAAAGGATCATCCCCGGGACGCCTTGCCCGGGCTTAAGGTATACGTTATCTAATGATCATGAGCCGCCGCCTGCCGTCCCTGAACGGGCTCAAGGCCTTCGAGGCCGCGGCCCGCCATTTGAGCTTCACCCGCGCCGCGGCGGAACTCAACGTGACCCAGGCCGCGGTCTCCCACCAGGTCAAGGCCCTGGAGGAAAGTCTGGGCCTGGCCCTGTTCCGGCGGCTCAACCGGGCGCTCCTGCTGACCGACGAGGGCCAGGCCCTGTTGCCGCCGCTGAGCGAGGCCCTGGACCGCATGGCGCTGGCCGTCGACGGCCTGGCCCGGCGGGAGGAGACCGGGACTCTCACCGTCAGCACCCTGGATTCGGTTGCCGCCGGCTGGCTGGTGCTTCCATCGGCTGCGCGAGCGGATGCGTTCGAAACCTACGCACGGACCGGCTACTTCACTTTGCCGGCCGGCGCGGGTCCGTTCGACATCCTTGCCGACGGGCGCATCGGGACCCTCGTCGGAGCCGATGTCTATTTGGAGGCGACCGTCCGCGGGCGTGATTTCACTTTGCTCGGTGCGCTTCCCGGTGCGGATCTGCCTTCGTTCGGAGCGGCCTTTCTTCGTGTGTCACCCGATGGCGCCCAGGTCGCGGTCGGGAACAACGGCGGCACGTCCTTCGGCGCGGCTGTGGAACGCGCCGTTGCGACAAACCGATTCACGATTGACGACGCTGCTCGTCGGTGGGACTCGCGGCAG
>JADFTO010000303.1:1617-2584 GCA_022560215.1 Pseudomonadota bacterium
CGGCGGGCTGGTGCGCCGCCTCGGCCGCTTCCGCGCCCTCTACCCGGACATCGAGGTCAGGATCGCCATCTCGGATCACCTGGTGGATTTCACCCGCGACGATGTGGACATGGCCGTCCGCTACGGGCGCGGGGAGTGGCCGGGCCTGGACAGTACGCGGCTGATGACGGAGGAGATTTTCCCGGTGTGCAGCCCGGCCCTGCTGGCGGACGGGCCGCCGCTGGAGAAGCCCCCGGACCTGCGCCGCCACACCCTGCTCCACGACGAGATGCGCGAGGACTGGCGCATGTGGCTGCTGGCGGCCGGCGTCGGCGGCGTCGATCCCACCCGCGGCCCCGGGTACCACCATTCCAATCTGGTCATGCAGGCGGCCATGGCCGGCGAGGGGGTGGCGCTCGGGCGCAGCGTGCTGGTGGCCGACGAGCTGGCCGCCGGGCGCCTGGTCAAGCCCTTCGACGTCAGCCTGCCCGCCGAATACGCCTATTACGTGGTCTATCCGGAAGCCGCCGCCGGGCGCCCCAAGGTGCGCGCCCTCCGCGACTGGCTGCTGGCCGAGGCGGGGGCTGAGATTTCAGGCCAGCGGAAAATGCTCTAAGGTCCGCCCATGAAGGAATTCCGGCCGCCGAGCCTGGCCGACATCCACGCCATCGCCATGGAGGCGCTGGGCACCATCCCGGAGCGCCTGCGACGCCGCGCCGACGGCGTGGTCATCCGGGTCGAGGACTTCCCCGATCCGGAGACCGAGCGCGAGATGGGCCTGGACAGCCCCTTCGACCTGCTCGGGCTCTACCGGGGGGTGTCCCTGGACCGGAAAAGCGTCTCCGACACCCCCGATGGCCTGGACATGGTCTTCCTCTACCGCCGGCCCCTCCTCGATTACTGGTGCGAGACCGGCGGCGACATCGCCCATATCGTGCGCCACGTGCTGATCCACGAGATCGGCCACCACTTCGGACTCAGCGACGCC
>JADFTO010000105.1 GCA_022560215.1 Pseudomonadota bacterium
GGCGGGGCTCCAGTCCGTCGAGGGCTTGGGGTGCGGTGCCCTCGAGGAGCCGCAGTCCCGGCACCCCGAGGGCGGCGGCGTTCCTAGCGATGGCGGCGCAGCGGCCGGGGTCCCGCTCCACGGCGACGGCCCTGAGCGACACCCCCGTGCGCAGCCATTCGATGGCGACGGCGCCCGAACCCGCGCCCACGTCCCACAGCATCTGGCCCGGCAGCGGCGCCAGCGCCGCCAAGGTGGCGGCCCGCACCTCGCGCTTGGTGATCTGGCCGTCGTGTTCGAAGGCGTCCTCGGGCAGGCCGGGCGCCCGCGACCAGGCGGTGGCGTTGTCTCCGGCCCGGCATTCCACGGCGACGGTGTTGAGGTCGGCAGACCGGGGATGGGGCCAGTCCCCGGCCGTGCCTTCGGTGCGCGCCTCGCCCGCGCCGCCCATGTTTTCGAACACCGTCATCGGGCTCGGCCCGAAGCCGTGGTCACGCAAGGTCTCGGCGATCCGGCCGGGGCTGTCCCCGTCCCGGCTCAGGATCAGCAGGCGGGCGCCGGGGGCGAAATGCAGCGCGATGGCCTGCACCGGCCTGCCGTGCACGGTCAGGGTTTCGGTGTCCGCCAGGGGCCAGCACAGGCGCGCCGCCGCCAGGCTGAAGGCGCCGGGGACGGGAAGGACGCAGACGGCGTCCGCCCCGAAGCGTTCGCCAAGCATGGCGCCGACGCCGAAAAACATGGGATCGCCCGAGGACAGGACCACGACCCGCTTGCCGCGAAGCTCCGCGATGCGGTCCAGGGCCGCCGGGAAGCCTGCACCCCAGGTGAGGCGCTCCGCGCCCGTGCCGGGGACCTTGGCCAGATGGCGCTCGCCGCCGGCCAGCACGTCCGCCGTCTCGACGGCGGCCCGCGCCGCCGGGCCCAGGCTTTCCATGCCCTCCTCGCCCATGCCGACGACGGTGATCCAGGGGCTCATAAGTCGTCCCCCGCCATGGCGTTGACGGCCGCCGCGGCCAGCGCGCTGCCGCCGCGCCGGCCCCTGAGCGTGATGTGGGGAGCGCCAGTGCCGATCAGGGCGTCCTTGGATTCCGCCGCCCCGATGAAGCCGACGGGGAAGGCGGCGATGAGGGCCGGGGCGCCCGCCCCGCCGGCGATCATCTCCAGCAGCCGGAAGAGCGCCGTGGGCGCGTTTCCGATGGCCACCACCGCCCCTTCCAGGTGCTCCCGCCAGAGATCCACCGCCGCCGCCGAGCGGGTGCTTCCGGACCTCATCGCCATCGCCGCCGCCGCCGGGTGGTCGAGGGTGCAGATCACCTCATTGTCCGCGGGCAGGCGGGATCGCGTGATCCCGGCCGCCACCATCTGGCAGTCCGCCAGCACGGGGGCGCCGGCCAGCAAGGCGTCCCTTCCGGCGGCGCCGGCGCCGGGGCTGAAGGAAAGCTCGCCCATGATGTCGGGCATGGCGCAGGCGTGGACCAATCTCAGGACCACCGCCGTCATGTCGGCGGGGACGGCGTCCAGGTCCACTTCGGCGCGGACGGCGGCCATGGAGGCCCGCCGTATCTGGTCGGGGTCACGGATGTAATCGGCCATGGCTTAGAGCGCTAACCGTTCGGTTGGCCGGTGCCGATGCCGCGAACGTGGTGATGGTGGCCTTGTTGGGGGGCGCCGACGTCGTCCTCGTATCCGATGATCTGCTCCCTGTACTTGCAGAGCTGGCAGTTCATGGCATTGTCGCCGGAGAACACCTCGTTCACCCGCTCGACGAAGCAATCGATGAGCAGGGGGTGGTCGTTGAAGTACCCGGCCTTGAGGATCTCGACAGCTGGGTGCTTGGCCTGGACCTCGTCGGCCCAGGCGTAGATGCGCTTGACCAGGATCCCGGTGAACAAAAAGTAGGGGAAGACGATGATGCGCCGGAACCCCATCTTCACCCCGCGTTCCAGGGCCGCGTCGACCAAGGGCTCGGTGACGCCGGAATAGGCGGCCTCGGCCCAGCCGAAGCCCATGCCCTCCCACAGCATGCGCGCCACCTTGGAGATGTTGGAATTGGCGTCCGGATCGTTGGTCCCGCGCCCGACCACGACCAGCAGGGTTTGCGATCGGTCCTCAGGCCCGCCGGTTTCGGCCTCCCCGATGCGCTCGGCGGCGGCGGCGAGCAGCTTGGGCTCGATGCCGAGATCCCGGGCCAGGGTGACCTCGATGCCGGGATTGTCGGCGGCAAAGGAGTTGGCTTCCGACGGCAGGTCGTTCTTCACGTGGCGGGCGGCGAACAGCATGCCGGGAAGGCAGACGATCCTTTTTGCGCCGCGTTTCTTCAGGGCCTCCAGCCCGTCGCGGATGACGGGGCGGGCGAACTCCAGGAAGCCGCTTTCCACGTCGTAGCCGGGAAGGCGGGGGCCGAGGAGCCCGGCCAGTCGGTTGAATTCCTCGACGGCCCGGGTATCGCGGCTGCCGTGGCCGCAGATCATCACGGCGTCTGTCATGGCGCTTGGTCCTTGCCTTCGTGCGTCGACTTAACAGCGTGCCGGGGGGGCCTGGTCATTGCCTCCGGACCCCCGAGCCCGGCCCACCGACTATAAAGGAGACAAGCCGGCGGGCGTTAGAGCATTTTCCATGTAAATGGGCATTTCCGTTGACGGGACCAGGGGGGGCTCCCACACTCGGCCCATGTTTACCTTCGGCTTAGGCAGTGGGGGGCTCGACCCGCTGATCCTTTTGCTGATCGCGCTCGCCGTCGAGGCCGCCGTCGGCGAGGCCAGGTTCCTGTTCAGGGTGGTGCCCCACCCGGTGCGCCTGATCGGCGGCCTGGTCGGCTTCCTTGACCGCAAGCTCAACCGCGAACAGCGGAGCGAAATGGACCGCGCCGTTCGCGGCCTGCTGGTGGTCTTGTTCGTCGCCGGGCTGTCCTTGGGCGTCGGCGTCGGCGTGGCCTGGCTGACCCAGACCTACAACTTCGCCTGGATCCTGGAGCTGTTCCTGGTGACCGCCCTGATCGCGCAGAGGGGGCTCTACGACCGGGTGCGCGCCGTCGGCGTCGCCCTCAGGGACCAGGGCCTGGGCGAGGCCCGCCGGGCGGTGTCCCATATCGTCGGCCGCGACCCTGACCGGCTGGACGAGCACGGGGTGGCCCGGGGCGCCATCGAATCGGCGGCCGAGAACTTCTGCGACGCGGTGGTGGCGCCGGTGTTCTGGTACGTGCTGTTCGGGTTTCCCGGGCTGCTCCTCTACAAGGCCGTCAACACCATGGACAGCATGATCGGCTACCGCACGCCCCGCCACCGGGCCTTCGGCATGACGGCGGCCAGGCTCGACGACGCGCTCAACCTGATCCCGGCCCGCCTGGCCGGGCTGTTCCTGGCGATGGCCGCTCTGTTCGTGCCCACCGCCCGGCCGGGTGCGGCCTTCAAGGTGATGGTCCGGGACGCGGGCAAGCACCGCTCCATGAACGGGGGCTGGCCCGAAGGCGCGGTGGCCGGCGCCCTGGACCTGGCCCTGGCCGGCCCGCGCCATTACGTGGGCGAATCCGTGGCCGATTCCTGGATCGGCGACGGCACGGCCCGGGCCACCCACCGGGACATCCGGCGCACGCTATACCTCTATGTCTGCGCCTGCCTGATCAACGGCGCCTGGGTGGCGGCCATCGCCGTCATCCGCTTTTCGCCTTCCGGCTAGCGCCCGGCGCCCTTGAAGACCCCGCCACGGAGTGCCGGTCATGGGCCGAAGGGGACATTGGAACCGATGGTTAAGCGATGCGGCAAGTGTCGCGGCGGAGATTACTTCTTTGCTTTCTGGGCCCGGGTATCTTCCTTGATGATATGCGGGATTAATCGTCTTTCCATCCAGTGATCAAGGTCTGTCCCCGCATCGGAAGAACCATGCCGTTTCTCACGCCACATTTCCCTAAGCTCGTCTAACAACCTTTGATGCTCTTCTTTTTGCATTTTCAGTAGGGTGGAGCCGATTTCCTCATAATGCTCCTCCTCATCCCTGAAATGCGTGTTCGTGTATTGCAATAACAGATTAAACGACTGATCCAGAACAACACTTTCCCTGCCTTGTTTTACGGCATCAAAAAGCACATTGGCGGCATCAAAAATCATTCGATGCTGCTCGTCTATTTTTTTGTTCCCGGTGTTATATTCCTCGGACCATTCATATCGCATCGCAATTGACCTCTTTTATTCCGCCACTCCCACGGCGGCATGAACTCTCTACGCAGCATTCCTGGATCGGCATCGATAGTAGCGGCTATCTCGACAATACAGCCTATTGTTAATGCCCGCTTCCGGTTGCATCCGGAAGTGACGGAAGCTCCGGTCTGCTTATCCGCACCTGGCGAACATCGCGCCAAGCCATCATCCAGCCTCAGCCGCCGCCGACAGGTCGCGATGAATGGCCTCGGCGGCATTCTTGCCGGCGCCGGCGGCGAGAATGACCGTAGCGGCGCCGGTGACCACGTCGCCGCCGGCGTAAATCCGGGCGCGCGTGGTGCGGCCGCTTTCCTGGTCGGCGACCAGGCAGCCCCAGCGGTCGGTCTCCAGCCCGGTGGCGCTCCTCAAGAGCAGCGGGTTGGGCGTCGTGCCGATCGACAGCACCACGTTATCCACCGGGATGACGAACTCGGTGCCGGCCACCGGAACCGGCCGCGCGCGTCCCGACTCGTCGGGCTCGCCCAGTTCCATGACCTGGCACTTAAGCCCGCTGACCCAGCCCTCGTCGTTGCCGAGCACCTCGATGGGATTTGTCAGCCAGTGGAATTCGACGCCTTCCTCGATGGCGTGGCGATACTCTTCGATGCGGGCCGTCATTTCGGTTTCGCTGCGCCGGTAGACGATCAGCCCCTTTTCCGCTCCCATGCGCAAGGATGAGCGTATCGTGTCCATCGCCGTATTGCCGGCGCCGATCACGGCCACCCGTTTGCCGACCTTCATCGGCGTGTCGGCGGTAGGGAAGTCATAGGCCCGCATCAGGTTGATGCGGGTCAGGAATTCGTTGGCGGAGAATACGCCGTTGAGGTTCTCGCCGGGAATACCGAGGAACTTGGGCAGTCCGGCACCGGTACCGATAAAGACGGCGGTGAAGCCCATTTTATCCAAAAGGTCGTCCAGCGCGATGGTCTTGCCGACGATGACGTTGGTGACGATGTCAACGCCGCACTGCCTGAGGACATCGATTTCCCAGTCAAGCACGGCGTTGGGCAGGCGGAATTCCGGGATGCCGTAGCGCAACACCCCGCCCGGCGCGTGCAACGCCTCGTAGACGGTCACCGGATAGCCCATGTCCACCAGTTGGCCGGCGCAGACCAGCCCGGCCGGGCCCGAGCCGATGACGGCGATCTTCTCGTCGCGCCAGGGCTGCCGGGCGCCGTTGGTGGCCGGTTGGTCGCGTTCCCAATCGGCGACGAATCGTTCCAGATGCCCGATGGCCGGCGGAGTGAAACGGTTGTTCATGTGGCAAAGCTCCTCGCATTGGGTCTCCTGCGGGCAGACCCGTCCGCAGATGGCGGGCAGCGGGTTCGCGCCGCGAAGGATCGAGGCGGCTTTCGTCATGTCGCCGGCGGCGATGGCGTGGATAAATTCGGGGATCGGGATACGCACCGGACAGCCGTCAACGCAAACCGCGTCCTGGCAGCGCAGGCAGCGTTCGGCCTCGAACAGTGCCCGCTGCAAGTCATAGCCCTCGTTGACCTCGAGGAAGTCGTGGGCGCGCACACCGGCGTCGCGCTGGGGCATCGTGGTCTTATCAATCCGTTTGACCGGCATCAGGCCGCTCCCGCCGGTGCTTGGCATTCGAGGGCCTGCATTTCGGCTGCTTGGGTTTCCAGATCGGCATACATTTTGTTGCGCCTGACCGCTTCGTCGAAATCCACTTGGTGGGCGTCGAAGAAGGGGCCGTCGACGCAAGCGAACTTCATTTCGCCGCCGACGGTGATCCGGCAACCGCCGCACATACCCGTACCGTCGATCATCAACGGATCCATCGAGGCCAGTGTCTCGATCCCGGCGGCGCGGGTGGTGTCGGCGACGGCACGCATCATCGGCATGGGGCCGATGGCCAGCACCCGATCGGGCCGCCCAAGGCCATGCCCTGCACCATCGCCGTCGATGAGCTGTTGCAGCCGTTCGGTGACCAACCCTTTGAGCCCGGCGGAGCCGTCGTCGGTGCACAATTCCAGATGGCCGCAGACGGCGCGCAGCTCGTCGGTCAGGATCAGCAGATCTTTCCGGCGGGCACCGATGATTGCCGTCGTCTGCTCGCCGCGCTCGCTAAGATCGCGCATCAGGCAGAGCAGCGCCGCGGCGCCGAAACCGCCGCCGACGCCGACCACATGGCCGCCTGGCGCAATCTCGGGCGCGGTGCCCAAGGGGCCGACCACGTCGAGGATATCGTCGCCTTCATCCAACGCCCCCAACAGTCTTGTGGTGACGCCGACTTCCTGGACGACGATGGTGATATCGCCCCGGTCCCGGTCGTAATCGGCGATGGTCAGGGGGATACGCTCGCCGTCCTCACGGACGCGGACGATGATGAACTGCCCCGGCCGCGCCGCCGCCGCGATCAGCGGCGCCTCGACAACGAACAGTTTGGTGAGCGGGGTCAGGTCGCGTTTGCTGGTTATCCTCGCCATTCGTTACAGCCCCTCGTGCCCGTGCATGATTTTCAAACGCTGCCAACGCCTGTCGATCTCGTTTTCAATGGCCTCGAGCCGTTCCGCGTTGTCGGGCGTAAGCAGGTGCTTGGTCTTGCCCATGAGCCCAAGCCAGTCGGCCACCGGCCGGCGGCGTCCGACGGCGTCCGGGTCGTAGGTGAGGGTGGTGAGCCCTTTCTCCACCTCGTAGAGGGGGAAGAAGCATGAATCGATGGCCGCTTGCAGCACGTCCTCGGCGGCGTCGTCGGTGGTCTGCCAGTTAAGCGGGCAGAACGACAGGACCTTGCCGTAGACCAACCCCTGGCGCTTGGCATACCACTGCGCCTTGGCGATTTTGCGCATGAAGTCCTCCGGATAGCCCTCGCTGGCGGTGAATACATAGGGCAGGTGGCAGGCGGCGAAAATCTGTGCCGTGTCCTTGTGGTGGAAGGTTTTGCCGGTTTGGACCTCGCCGACTTCGCTGGTCGAGGTGCGGTGGCCCATCGGCGTGGCGTAGGAAAGCTGGGCGCCGGTGTTCATGTAACCCTGATTGTCGTACTCCAGAATGATCATGCGGTGATTGCGGTTGGCGGCGCCGAGCGCCGATCCGATGCCGATATCCATGCCGCCGTCGCCGGTGACCATCATGAAGGTGATGTCGGGCGATCCCGGCAGCTCGCCGCGGCGCATGCGTTCGAAATACATTTCGACCAGCCCCGACAGAGTCGCCGCGCCATTTTGGAACAGGTTGTGGATATAGGTGATACGGTGCGATGTGTGCGGATAGCCGGTGGTCACCACCATGGCGCAGCCGGTCTGGAACAGGACCACCAGATCGCCCTCGAGGACGCTGTAAGCCTGGTGCAGCACCGGGAAAATGCCGCAGCCCGGACAGCCGCCATGACCGGGGGCGATCCGGCTGGGAACCGCGGTCATCGCCCACAAGGGTTCCAGTTCGACCTTGAGCTTGCCGCTTTCCTCGTCCTGGGTGACCTTTGCCATGCCGCGCGAAACTTCCTCGCTGCTAATGGCGGGCAGTCCCGGCGGCGGTTTCTTCCCGCAATCGCCGGCATAGGCGCCGTGGTAGGCGAAGGGCGTTTCCACCGATCCCCGCGCCGCCGCCTCGAGGGCCTCGGCGAAGAACTGTTCGGCATCGGCGTCGTAGAAATCCTTGCCGCCGAGACCGTAAATGCGGTTGAGGATCAGCGTCTGGTTCTCCGCGTCTTGTTGCAGCGCGGCGCGGATTTCGAGGCCCAGGTTGCCGTTGCCGGCGCCGTAGGAATCACCACGGTCTCCGACCAGTACGGCGCGCACGTTTTTAAACAAATCGCGGAGTTCCTGGCCGGGGAACGGGCGCAGCGAGTTGAGCGAGACGACGCCGACCCGCCGGCCCTCGGCGCGCAGCCGGTCGGCGACCTCTTTGGCGGTCTCCGCGGCCGAGTTGAGCAGCACGACGGCGGCTTCGGCATCTTCCATGCGGTAGGCGTCGACCAGCGGATAGGCGCGGCCGCTAAGCGCCGCCAATTCGGCCAGCACCTCGGGGATCACCCGCCTGGCGGCCTCCATCGCCTCGGCCAACTGCATCTTGTTGTTGATCAGGTCGGGATCGTTCATGTAGGGCCCGAAAGTCACCGGGCGGGTGGGATCGAGTGCCGTCACCGGTGCTCCCGGGGGGCCGAGAAAATCCCGCACCGCATCGGCATCGTCGAAAACCTCCAGCCGGCGTTTTTGGTGGCTGGTGAAGAAACCGTCATAGGCGAGCAGCACCGGCAACCGCACGTCCTCGTGTTCGCCGATGCGGACGGCGGCGAAGTTGAGGTCGTAAACTGCCTGCGGATCGCGGGCGAGCAGAATAATCCAGCCGGTATTGAGGACGAAATAAAGATCGGAATGGTCGCAGCGGATGTCGAGGGGGGCGGAAACCGTACGGGTAGCGACGTTGAGCACCATCGGCACCCGGGTTCCGGCCTGCACCGGCATTTGTTCCAGCGCGTACAGCAATCCCTGGGACGAGGTCACGTTAAGCACCCGGCCTCCGCCCAGCGCCGCGCCGTAGCAGATGCCGGCGGCGCCGTGTTCGCCGTCGCCCGGTACCATGGCGATGTCGTGGGCGCCTTCAGCCTGCATCTTGGAAAGGATCTCGGCCACCTCGGTGGACGGCGTGATCGGGTAATAGCCCATCAGGTGGAAGCCGATGTCGCGCGCCGCCAGGGCCGCCGCCTCGTTGCCGTTACGGAAGTCGGTGCGCTGGCGGATCAGGCCTTGCCCTGCGGGGCGTTT
>JADFTO010000106.1 GCA_022560215.1 Pseudomonadota bacterium
AAACATGATTTTTTTCGAGAGAATATTCTCCCGAAAGATAACTTATAACATCTAAAAAATCTTTTCTTGTCAATTCCGAATAACAATAACTTTTTTTAATTGTCTTGAAAAGTTCTTTCTCTTTCCAAATCTTGTAAATGGCCATTCCGTAAATTTGCTGAGCTAAAACATCAAGAGAATTTTTTGGAAAGAGCTGAAAATGATCGTGAACCTGGAAGTTCATCTGCTTCGATCAAACGCTTTTTTACGGAAGACGATGAACTGATGCACTGGGAAGGGATGACTTATGCGCTCACCAAAATGTGGGGACGAAGTACCCGAGGAGATGTCAACCGAATCATAACGAAACTCGATCTAGAGGGCGTTTCTTATCGTGAAGTTTCCTGATCCATGAATTTAATCCCGGGCACAGCTTTCTTTATTCGAACTCCGGAATCTCCATCGAAACGAAATTCAATCGGGTGTGGGACCTGAGGCCCCACAAGAGCCATCGCGGCGGCACTCCCACTCCCCTCAAGCCGCCTCCGCCTTCACCCCGTTGATGGTGAGGCCGCCCTTGCCGGCGGAGATGTTGACGGTCTCGCCGTCGGACACCTTGCCCGCCAGGATGAGCCCCGCCAGCGGGTTCTGCAAAGAACGCTGGATCACCCTGCTGAGCGGCCTGGCGCCATAGACCGGATCGTAGCCGGCGTCCGCCAGCCAGGCCCGGGCGGCCTTGTCCAGCTTCATCTCGATCTTGCGGTCGGCGAGCAGCCGGGCGAGAAGGCCCAGCTGGATGTCCACGATGGCGTCCATGTGGCGGCGGAAGAGGCGGTGGAAGAGGATGATCTCGTCCAGGCGGTTGAGGAATTCCGGGCGGAAGGTGGCGCGCACCGCCTCCATGACCTGGTCGCGCACCTCCGTCGAATCGTGGCCTTCACCTTGAGCCGCCAGGATGTCGCCGCCGAGGTTCGACGTGAGCACGATGAGCGTGTTGGTGAAGTTCACGGTGCGTCCCTGGCCGTCGGTCATGCGGCCGTCGTCGAGGACCTGGAGCAGCACGTTGAAGACGTCCGGGTGGGCCTTCTCGATCTCGTCGAACAGGATCACCTGGTAGGGACGGCGGCGGACGGCCTCGGTGAGCGCGCCGCCCTCGTCGTAGCCGACGTAGCCCGGCGGCGCCCCGATGAGGCGCGCCACGGCGTGCTTCTCCATGTATTCGGACATGTCGATGCGGACCATGGCGGCCTCGTCGTCGAACAGGAACTCGGCCAGGGCCTTGGTGAGCTCGGTCTTGCCGACGCCCGTCGGCCCCAGGAACAGGAAGGAGCCGATGGGGCGGCTGGCGTCCTGGAGCCCGGCCCGGGCCCGGCGCACCGCGTTGGAGACGGCGGCCAGAGCCTCTTCCTGGCCGACCACCCGGGCCGCCAGGCCTTCCTCCATGGCGAGCAGCTTCTCGCGCTCCCCCTGGAGCATCTTGTCGACGGGGATTCCCGTCCACAGGGACACGATGGCGGCCACGTGCTCGGCCGTCACCGCTTCCTCCACCATGCGGGTGCCGCCGGGTGCATCGGCGGCCTCCAATTTTTCCTCCAGGCGCGGGATCAGGTCGTATTGGAGTTCGCCCGCCGTCTCGAAAGCGCCCTCGCGCATGGCCTTCTCCATCGCCATGCGCGCCTGGTCCAGCTCCTCCTTGAGCTTGGTGGTGCCGGCCAGGGTGTCCTTCTCCGCCGTCCACTGTTCGGTGAGCACCCGGGAACGCCCTTCCAGCTCGAGCAGCTCACCCTCCAGCTTCTCGAGCCGCTCCTTGGAGGCCTTGTCGTCCTCTTTCTTCAGGGCCTCGCGCTCGATCTTGAGCTGGATGACGCGGCGGTCCAGCTCGTCGATCTCCTCGGGCTTGGAGTCCACGGCCATGCGCAGGCGGCTCGCCGATTCGTCCATCAGGTCGATGGCCTTGTCGGGCAGGAAGCGGTCTGAGATGTAACGGTTCGACAGGGTCGCCGCGGCCACCAGGGAGGCATCGGTGATGCGCACCCCGTGGTGGAGCTCGTATTTCTCCTTGATGCCGCGCAGGATGGAGATGGTGTCCTCGACCGTGGGCTCGGGCACGAAGACCGGCTGGAAGCGCCGCGCCAGGGCGGCGTCCTTCTCCACGTGCTTGCGGTATTCGTCGAGGGTGGTGGCGCCGACGCAATGGAGCTCGCCCTTGGAAAGGGCGGGCTTGAGCAGGTTGGAGGCGTCCATGGCGCCTTCCGCCGCGCCGGCCCCGACGATGGTGTGCATCTCGTCGATGAACAGGATGATCTCGCCCGAGGCGGCGGAGACCTCGCCCAGCACCGCCTTCAGGCGTTCCTCGAACTCGCCGCGGAACTTGGCCCCGGCGATCATGGCGCCGAGGTCCAGCACCAAAAGCCTCTTGGTCTTCAGGTTCTCGGGCACGTCGCCCTTGACGATGCGGATGGCCAGCCCCTCGACGATGGCGGTCTTGCCGACGCCGGGCTCGCCGATGAGCACCGGATTGTTCTTGGTGCGGCGGCTGAGCACCTGGATGGTGCGGCGGATTTCCTCGTCCCGGCCGATGACCGGATCGATGCGGCCCTCGGCGGCGTCCGCCGTCAGGTCGCGGGCGTATTTCTTCAGCGCGTCGTAGCTGTCCTCGGCGGTGGCGCTGGTCGCCTTGCGTCCCTTGCGCACGTCCTCGATGGCCCGGTTCAGGCCCTGGGGCGTGACGCCCGCGGCCGCCAGCACCTTGGCCGCCGGAGTCCCCGCCGCCAGGGCCAGGGCCAAGAGCAGCCTTTCGGCGCTGACGAAGCTGTCGCCGGCCTTGTCCGCGATCTGCTCGGCCTGCTCCATGAGCCGGGCCGTCTCCGGGGCCAGGTAGACCTGGCCGGAGCCGCCCTCGACGCGGGGCAGGCGGGCCAGCTCCGCCTCGACTCCCTCACGGGCGCGGGCGGGATCGCCGCCGGCCGCCGCGATCAGGTTCGCGGCCAGGCCGTCCGCGTCGTCGAGCAGGCACAGGAGGACGTGCGGCGGCGTCAACTGCTGGTGATCGGAGCGCAGCGCCAGCGCCTGCGCCGACTGGATGAAGCCGCGGGCGCGTTCGGTGTATTTCTCGAACTCCATGGTCCCCAACCTGATCCGGGCTCCCCGGCCGCCCTATGGCTGCCCGGGTTTCCTGCTCCAAGATATGGCGCAAAAGGCCCCCCCGCAAGGCGGGGCCGAGAGGCGGGATAGGGAATCGGGCAGGGTTCGGGCGGGGAAACCTATCCGGCTTTGCCGTCGCCGGCGTCCGCCGTCTCGGGTTGCGGCCCCTCGCCGGGCAGGTCTTGGGGCTCCTGCCCGCTGTTGCCGCCGGCCGGGCGCGCCGCCTCGGGCTGGGAATTTTCGCCGGACGGGGCTTGCTGATCGGGCCTGGGGGCCTGGGCGCCTTGGCGCGGTCCGCCATCGACGTGAAGGATCCGGTAGTAGTGCTCGGCGTGCTGGAAGTAACCCTCGGCGGCGACCCTGTCGCCGGCGGTGACGGAATCCCGAGCCAAGGTAAGGTATTTGTCCAGGACCTGCTGAGCCGTTCCCCGGACCTTGGCGTCCGGGCTGTTGCTTTCAAAGGTCCGCGACGATGGGTGGCGTTTGCCGTTGCCGCGTGAGCGTGGCCGCCTGCCCTTGGTCGTGTATTTCATGACACCTGCTGAATGTTTGCTGGCATTCCCTCTTTCCACCGTTGCAGGGGCACATCGTAAGCCCGCACATTCTTATCGCGACTCGAAACCAGCGTGTGAGGGACGGGCGTCCCCTGGCGCTTCATGACTCAACGCCCAAGCGCCTCCATGGGATCGTCCGATTTCCCAAGGTAGTCGGGAAACGACGATATTCCAACCTTTTTTTTGGCGTCATGCCCCGAGGGCCCTCAAATCCCTATCCTTTGACGGCCGTGACACAGCGTTCGATTGCCGCCAGGTCCCTGGCCACGCCGAGGACGCGCATGCCGCATGCCTCGAGGATGCCCCTCACCCGCGGCGCCTGTCCCATGCCCACCTCGAGGCAGGCCCGGCCATCACCTAAGAGCAGCCCCGGCAAATCGGGACCAAGGGCCCGGAAGGCGTCCAGTCCGTCGCCGCCGCCGGCAAGGGCGATCCTGGGCTCGAAGGCCGAGACCTCGGGCGCCAGGGTTTCCAGATCCCCATCCGGAATATAGGGGGGGTTGGCGACGATCACGTCGAAGCATCCGCCCAGGGCCGCGCCCCAATCGCCGGCCACGAACAGGGCGCGGTCCTCCAGCCCCAGCGCCCGGGCGTTGTGGCGGGCAACGAACAGCGCGGCGGCGCTGATGTCCACGCCGAGGCCGGAGGCCTCCGGCCATTCGCGGAGCAGGGACAGGAGCAGGCACCCGGTGCCCGTGCCCAGGTCGAGGACGCGCTTTCCCGGCCCGCCGGCCAGGGCCGCCTCGACCACGGTCTCGGAATCGGGACGGGGCGTGAGGGTGTCGGCCGTCACCTTGAAGGGCAGGCTCCAGAACTCCCTGACGCCCAGGATATGGGACATGGGCTCGCGCCGGGCGCGCCTCGCCACCAGGGCCGCCAGCCGGTCCCTTTCCTCACCCTTCAGGGCCCTCTCCCGATGGAGGGACAGGCCGGCCCCGTCCAGGGCTCGCTCCACCAGGAGCCGGGCGTCGAGCCCGGGACTGTCGGCCCCGGCGCTGGCCAGACGATGGCGCGCATCGCGGAGGGCGACGCCGACGGTGAGGGGCCGGGTCAAGGTTGCTCCGCCAGGCGGCTCGCCTGGTGGTCGGAGATCAAGGCATCGATGAGCTCGTCCAGCTCCCCGTCCATCACGCGCTCCAGCTTGTAGAGCGTCAGATTGACCCGGTGGTCGGTGACCCGCCCTTGCGGGAAGTTGTAGGTCCTGATCCTCTCCGAGCGGTCGCCCGATCCCACCTGGGACTTGCGCACCGCGGCGCGCTCGGCGTCCCGCAGCTGGCGTTCGTGTTCGAACAGGCGGGCGCGCAGCACACGCATGGCCTTGGCCCTGTTCTTGTGCTGTGACTTCTCGTCCTGCTGGGAGACGACGATGCCGGTGGGGATATGGGTGATGCGAACGGCGCTGTCCGTGGTGTTGACGGACTGGCCGCCGGGCCCGCTGGCCCGGAAGACGTCGATTCGCAAGTCCTTTTCTTCCACTTGGATGTCCACCTCCTCGGCCTCGGGCATGACCGCGACGGTCGCCGCCGAGGTATGGATGCGGCCACTGGATTCCGTGGCCGGCACACGCTGCACCCTGTGCACGCCGGACTCGAACTTGAGGCGGGCGAACACGCCCTTCCCGGACACCGAGGCGATGGCTTCCTTGAAGCCGCCGATCCCGATCTCGCTGGTGTGCATGGGCTCGAACTTCCAGCCCCGGACCTCGGCGTAGCGCTGGTACATGCGGTACAGGTCGGCGGCGAACAGCGCCGCCTCGGCGCCGCCCGTGCCCGCGCGCACCTCCAGGATGGCGTTCCTTTCGTCGGCCTCGTCCTTGGGCAGCAGGAGAAGCCGCAATTCGTCCTCCAGCCGGGGCACCCTTTCCTTGAATTCGCGCAACTCCTGTCCCGCCATCTCGCGCACGTCCTCGTCGCCGTCGGCCATCAGCGATTCCAGGTCGCGGGCCTCGGCCTCGGCCCGGCGCAGCTCCGAAATGGCCTCGACCACCGGCGTCAGTTCCGCGTATTCCTTGGAAAGGCGCACGATCTCACGGGACTCGGACGCGCCGGCCAGGGCATCCGCGAGTTCCCGGTAACGGACCACCATCAGGTCCAGTTTTTCTTCCAGGATCATGATTCCTCGCTTTCTCCGGGCGGCCGGCCGGATGCCCCGTCATGGCCGAACAGGCGCCTGAGCAGCCTTTCGGAATCCTCCAGGGTATCACCGGCTCCCTCGGCGGCAATCTCGCGCATGGCCCGGGACGGCCCGTGCAGAAGCCGGCTGACCAGCAGCCGGGTCGCCTTTTCGGCGTCGCCGCCCGAGTCCGCGAGTGCCCCTTCGCGCACGGCCTCGAAGTGGCCGCGGAGTCCCGACAGGGCCGGGACGGCGGCGCGTTCGGCACGGCCTCCGAGGTAGGCGTCCACTTCCGATTCCACGATCCGCATGGCCCCTTGGGCCTCGGACTCGCGGCTGACGCGGCCCTCCAGGGCGACCCGCTCAAGATCGCCCAGGTCATAGAGGAAAGCCTCGTCTATGCGGTTCACCGCCGGGTCGATGTCGCCGGGAACGGCCGCGTCCACCAGGAACATAGGTCTGCGGCGGCGGCGGCGCAACGCCGCGCTCACCATGTCGGCGGAAAGCACGTGGCGGCGTCCGCCGAGGGCGGTGACCACGATGTCGGCGCCTTCCAGGCAGTCGGACAGGGTCTCGAAAGAGGCGACGTTGCAATCCAGGGCTCGCGCCATGGCCTGGGCCCGGGCTTCCGTCGGATGGGCCACGGTCAGGTGATCGAGCCCCCCCGCCAGCAGGTTTTCCACCACCATCCGGCCCATGTCGCCGGCGCCAACCAGGAGACAGGCCGAGCGGCCGAGGTCGCCGTGAACGTCGCGGGCAACCTGGGCCGCTGCCGCCGCGATGGAAACCGGCCTTTGCCCGATGGCGGTGTCGCTTCGCACCCGCTTGGCGGCCCCGTAGGCCGCCTGCATGAGCGCTTCCAGTTCGCTGCCGCTCATGCCGGCGTCCCGCGCCATGCGGTGGCAGGCCTTGACCTGTCCCAGGATCTGGGGCTCGCCGATGATCAGGCTGTCCAGCGCCGCCGTGACCATGAAGACGTGACGGACCGCGTCCTCCCCCCAGAAGACGTAGATCTGACCGTCCAGGTCGGCCATCTCCAGGCCCGCGTGGTCCGACATGACGCCCCTGATGCGGCGGGACGCGGAGTCACGGTCTTCGCCGATCGCCTGGACCTCGACCCGGTCGCAGGTGGAGAGCACCAGGGCCTGGGCGATGCCCGCCTGGCGCAGGCGGGCGAGGAACCCGGACACCGCCTCGTCCTCCACGAACAGGCGGTCGCGCACCGTCAGGGAGCTGGAACGGTGGTTGACGCCGACCACGAGCGGCCGTCCTGGGGGGGAATGGGGCATGGCCCGATAGTGCTCTAACGGTAGCGCCGGAGGTGTTCCTCCAGGGATGCCAGAGGCACTTCCACCTGTTCGCCCGTTTCCATGTCGCGGACCGTCGCCGCGTCCCGCGCCAGTTCGTCCTCGCCCAGCAACACGGCGGCGCGGGCCTTGATCTTGTTCGCCCGCTTCATGCGCTTGCCGAGATCCCCGGAATACCCGAGATCGACGGTAAGCCCGGCGCGGCGCAGCTTCTGGGTCAGGCCCAGCGCCCGGCCCGCCTGGCCGTCGCCGACGGGCACCACCGCGATGGGGGGCGCCGGCCGGGGCGGCTCCTCGATCATCATCGCCAGTCGCTCCACGCCGGCGGCCCAGCCGGTGGCGGGAGTGGGCGGTCCGCCCATCTGTTCGATCAGGCCGTCGTAGCGGCCGCCGGCCAGCACGGCGCCCTGGGCGCCCAGCGTCTCGGTGACGAATTCGAAGGCGGCATGGCAGTAATAGTCCAACCCGCGAACCAGGCGGGGGTTGAGATGGAAGCTCACGCCGGCGGTCTCCAGCCCTTCCATGAGATCGTCGAAATATTTCCGCGAAGCGTCGTTGAGGCTGTCAATCAGGAGCGGCGCGTCCGCGATGACGGCGCGGTCGCCCTCGTCCTTGGAATCGAAAATGCGAAGTGGATTGCGCTCGAGCCGGACCAGGCTGTCTTCGGACAGCCGGTCCCGGTGGCCTTCCAGGTAATCCACCAGTTTTTTCCGGTAGACGTTCCGGCTTTCCGGATCGCCAAGGGTGTTGAGCTCGCACGTGACCTTGTCTTCCACGCCCAAAGCCTCCATGACATGGGCGCCAAGCGCGATGACCTCCACGTCGGCGAGGGGGCCGGGCACGCCGAGGATTTCCACGTCGATCTGATGGAACTGGCGCTGCCTTCCCTTTTGCGGCCGCTCGTAGCGGAACATGGGTCCGTGGCAGAAAAACTTCAGGGGCAGGTCCTGGGCAAGCCCGTTGGAGAGGAAGGCGCGGGCGATGCCGGCGGTGTTTTCGGGCCTGAGCGTGATGCTGTCGCCGCCCTTGTCGTCGAAGGTGTACATCTCCTTGGTCACGATGTCCGAGGTGTCGCCGAGGGTGCGGGCGAAGACCTCGGTGAATTCGATGATGGGGGTGGAGATCTCGGCGAATCCGTAAGCAGACGCGATCTCGCAGGCGGTCTCCGTGACTCGACGGTGACGGCGGTGGGCATCGGGCAGGATATCGCGGGTGCCGCGGACGGGCTTGGGGATGGACATGGGGCTATCTACGAGGCGACGGCGGATTTCCGCGCCTCGTCGGGGTCGCCGCTTTTCCCAAAACGCCTTTCCACGTAATCATCGATGATTTTCACGAAGTCCTCGGCGATGGTTCCACCGCGCAAGGTCGTTGTCTTCCTGCCGTCGATGAACACTGGCGCCGACGGCTCCTCGCCGGTCCCCGGCAGGCTTATGCCGACGTCGGCATGCTTGCTTTCCCCGGGGCCATTGACGATGCATCCCATGACGGCCAGGGTCATCTCCTCGACCCCGGGGTGGCGCCCCTTCCAGTAGCCCATGCGCTCACGCACATGGGTTTCGATGTGGCCGGCCAGTTCCTGGAAGACGGTGCTGGTGGTCCTGCCGCAGCCGGGGCAGGCCGTCACCGCCGGCCGAAACGATCGCAGGTCCAGCGATTGCAGGATATCCTGGCAGGTCCTGACCTCCTTGGCGCG
>JADFTO010000107.1 GCA_022560215.1 Pseudomonadota bacterium
GCTGAACGGCGACGTGGTCGCCTATCCGTTCTCGCTGCTTGAGGAGGAGCGCGTGGTGCACGACACCGTGGGCGGCGAGGAGATCGTCGTCTTCTTCCAGTTCGGCACCGCCTCCGCCCTCGACGACGCGGACATCTCCCTCGCGCGCGACGTCGGCGCGGTCGGCGTCTTCGTCCCGCAGGCCGGCGGCCAGGCGCTCACCTTCCGCGCGGACGGCGACGACATCGTCGATAACGAGACGGGCACGCGCTGGAACATCCTCGGCAAGGCGGTCGAGGGGCCGCTGGCAGGCGAAGAGCTGACCCCGGTGATCCACGGGTCGCACTTCTGGTTCGCCTGGGCCGCCTTCTTTCCGGAGATACGCATTTTCGGCAGCTAACCCCTGCTTCCCTCCCACTTCCAGAGCGAATAGAATGGGTGTACGGGCTCTAAGCGGAGCCCGTTCAGTACGCCACAACGATGCAGCTACTACTGATCCGCCACGGCGAAACCGCCGCGAACGCAGAACGACGGGTGCAGGGCCACCTGGATGTGCCGCTGAGCGATCGCGGGCTGGAGGAGAGCGAACTGCTGGCCCGCCGCGTCGCCGCGCTGCCGGTGGCCGCGATCTACTCCAGCCCGCTCCAGCGCGCGCGCCAGACCGCCGATGCTATCGCCGGCGCCTTATCGCTCGAGATCGAAGAGCGCGACGATCTGATGGAGCGCGACGTGGGCGCGCTCTCAGGTCTCGTCTGGGACGAGGTGATGGAGCGGTATCCGGAGTTCATGCGCGCCCGCGCCGAGCCGAACCCTACGATCGAAGTGCCCGGCTACGAGTTAGACGACGCGTTCAACCTGCGCGTGCATAACGTGCTGGAAGCGATCATCGCTCGGCATCCTGAGCAGACGGTCGCTGTCGTAACACACGGTGGCGTGATCTACTCGTTCTGCCGGCAGACGTTGCAGATCGAAGCCGCGCGGCCGGCGGCGTTCGATATCGGCAACGGATCGATCACCGTCTTCGATGTCCACGACGGCGAGTTCGATCCTCTCGTCCGCCGGCGCATACGGCTCATGGCGCTGAACGACACCTGCCACCTGGACGGGTTAGAGTAGGCTAGCTGCGGAATGTGGCTGGACGTCTGCGGGATGCGGCTAGGTGTCCTGCGGGATCAGTCCCCTGCCCGCCGGCAGGCAGGCGCAGCTTCGGCCCTTCGTAGCGGCGACCTTCAGGTCGCCACCTGCGTCCGATGCTTCGATGGGTATGACTCTGTCACCCTGAGCTTGTCGAAGGGTCTGGTGCTCCTGGACGTAGCCTGGCTGCTGGCGACATCTCGCACGCGGCTGGATAGCTGCGGGATCACCCGCTCTTCGTAGCAGCGACCTTTCCTGCCGAAGGCGGGTCTTTCTGTGTCGGACAGTCGGCGGTGACACCGCCCTCACCCCGACTCTGCATTTGTTGCTCGGCTCGGCGAGAGGTCGCCCCTCTCCCTCGCAAGGGAGAGGGGTCGGGGGTGAGGGAGCCAAGCCGTCCCCTGCCCGCCGACGGCGGGGGTTTCAACCCTCAGGAGTCTGTTCCGCGTCCAACAAACGCTCCCTGGTGTGCAGCACACCGTTCGACAGCAGCCGGTCGATCTCTCCGTCATCGTAGCCCAGCTCTCTCAGCACTTGCGGGCCGTCCGCGCCCAAGACCGGCGGCGGCGCATCGGAGCCCGTAGGTGTCTCGCTCATGCGGATCGGGCAGGCGGGCATGCGTAGGCTTCCCAACACCGGGTGGTTCAAGTTCAACATCAGATTGTTGGCGGCCACGTGCGGGTCGTCGTACAGCTCCTCCGGGAATCGCACACGGTTGCACGGCACGTCGGCGGCGTCCAGCATCTCGATTAGCTCGGCGGTCGGACGCTCCCTAAACGTCCGCTCGTAGTGCTCCACAGCCTGCTTGTGCGCCCGGCGCACGTCCTCGGCGAACCAATCGTAGCCCATGCCCTCCACGCTCGGATCCTCGACCTGGAGCGCGTCGCGCAGGGCGCGGCGTTGGCGGTTGTTGAGGCAGGCGACGGCGATGAGGCCGTCCTTCGTTTCGTAGACGCGATAGTAGTTGTTGCGGCCCCGGCCGGGGATGTACTGCGAGCGCAGTTCGGCAACCTCCGCGAAACGCAGCCCGTCTTTCTGCGCCTGCTGGTACTCCTGGAGAAACCCCTCTCTCGGAGCCCGGTCGCGCTCTTCGACCGAGAGCAGCGGCCGGTACTGCGCCGCCAGGCCCGAGGCGAAGAGGCTCGTCTCGATGCGCTGGCCGCGGCCGGTCTGCTCGCGAGCGTAGAGCGCGTTGACGATGGCGAACGCCATGAACATGCCTGTCGTTAGATCGGCGACAGCGACGGTGGTGATGAACTGCGGCGTGCCGCGCTCCAGCTTGTTCTCGTAGAGGATCATGCCGGTCGCCGCTTGCGAGAGGATGTCGTAGCCAGGGCCGCCGCTGTACGGCCCCTCTCTGCCGAATGCCGTGTTCTCGCAGTAGACGAGCGCCGGGTTGTCCGCAGAGAGCGAGTCATAGTCCAGCCCCAGCTCCTGGCAGAAGCGGATTGAGGCCGGGTCGCCCGCGTGCTCGCCGCAGATGCCCATCTTCAGGTCGGGGCGGACGGCGCGGCCGCGCTCGACGGCGAGCATCATCAACTCCCCGACCCCTTCCTGGTCGAGGACGACGAAGGGGTCCTCGGCAAACACACCTTTCTTGCGGTAGATGTCGATGATCTCTCCGCCGTCGTCACGGGACAGGCCGAAGACGGTCTGAGTCAGATCGTTGGTCCCGAAGCTGAAGAATTCGGCCGAGCGGGCGATTTCGCCCGCCAGCAGCGCCGCCCGGGGCAACTCGATCATGGCGCCGACCAGGTAGCTCAGCCGGACGCCGGTCTCGTCCATCACTTTCCCGGCCTCGGCGTCCACGACCTTCTTGATCTCCTCGGTTTCCTCCCGCGTGGCGACCAGCGGAATCATGATTTCGGGTTCCACGGACTGGCCCGACTTGGCCAGGTGGGTGGCGGCCTCGAAGATGGCGCGGGCCTGCATCTCGTAAATCTCGGGGTAGGTGATGCCGAGCCGGCAGCCCCTGTGCCCGAGCATGGGGTTGCCCTCGCTCAACTGGGCGGCGCGGGCCTTCACCGTGGCCAAGTCGATGCCGGCGGCCTTGGCGACTTCATTCATGACATCGTCGGTGGTCGGCAGGAACTCGTTCAAGGGCGGATCGAGCAGGCGGATGGTGACCGGAAAACCGGCCATGATGGTGAAGAGCTCGATGAAGTCCTGGCGCTGATAGGGCAACAGCTTGTCCAGCGCGGTCCGGCGTTCGGCTTCGCCTTCGGCCATGATCATCTCGCGCATGTGGATGATGCGCCGGGGATCGAAGAACATGTGCTCGGTACGGCTGAGGCCGATGCCCTTGGCGCCGAACTTGAGCGCGGTCTCGGCGTCCAGGGGGGTCTCGGCGTTGGCCCGGACGACGAGCACGCTGATTTCGTCGGCCCATTCCATGAGCTTGGAGAAGTCGCCTGTCAACTCAGGCTGGCGGGTGGCCACCTCCCCTTCCATGACCTCGCCCTTGGAGCCGTCGATGGTGATGACGTCGCCTTCCCCGACCACCTTTCCGCCCGCGGTCATGGTCTTGGCCTCGTAGTCCACCCGGAGCTCGCCGCTGCCCGACACGCAAGGCGTGCCCATGCCGCGCGCCACCACGGCGGCGTGGCTGGTCATGCCGCCCCGCGTGGTCAGGATACCTTCGGCCACGTGCATGCCGCCGATGTCCTCGGGCGAGGTCTCGATCCTGACCAGGATCACCTTTTTGCCCTTCTCGACCCAGGCCTCGGCGTCGGCGGCGCTGAACACCACCTGGCCCGTGGCCGCGCCGGGCGACGCCGGCAGCCCCTTGGCCAAAACGTTGCGTTCGGCGTCCGGGTCCAGGGTCGGATGCAGGAGTTGGTCAAGCTGTTCCGGCTCGATCCTGGCGACGGCCTCGGCCTTGTCGATCAGGCCCTCCTCGCACATATCGACGGCGATCCTGAGCGCCGCCTTCGCGGTCCTCTTGCCGGTCCGGGTCTGGAGCATCCAGAGCTTGCCCTTCTGGATGGTGAACTCCAAGTCCTGCATGTCCCTATAGTGGGCTTCCAGCCGTTCCCTCACCTCCACCAGGCTTGAGTAGACGTCGGGCATGGTCTCTTCCAGGGAGGGCCGGTCGACGGCGCCGGCTTCCCTCTCGGCGATGGTCAGGGCCTGGGGCGTGCGGATGCCGGCGACCACGTCTTCCCCTTGGGCGTTGATCAGGTATTCGCCGTAAAAGGCGTTCTCGCCGGTGGACGGATTGCGCGTGAAGCAGACGCCGGTGGCGCAGTCGTCGCCCATGTTGCCGAAAACCATGGCCTGGACGTTGACCGCCGTGCCCCAATCCTCGGGAATCCCGTGCAGCCGCCTGTATGTGATGGCGCGCTGGTTCATCCAGCTTTCGAAGACGGCGCCGATGGCGCCCCAGAGCTGCTCGACGGGGTCCTGGGGGAAGGGCCGCCCCAGTTCGTCGGCGATCATGTCCATGTAGGCGGCGACCACGGACTTCCAGTCATCGGCGGCGAGCTCCGTATCCAGGTCGTGGCCGAGCTTCTCCTTGTGGGATTCGAGAATGTCCTCGAAGTGATGGTGCTCCACGCCGAGTACCACGTCGCCGTACATCTGGATGAAGCGGCGGTAGCTGTCATAGGCGAAGCGTTCATCGCCGCTGTTGGCCGCCAGCCCCCGCACGGTATCGTCGTTGAGGCCCAGATTGAGGACCGTGTCCATCATCCCCGGCATGGACGCCCTGGACCCGGAGCGGACGGAAATCAGCAACGGCTTGGCGGCGTCGCCGAAACGGGCGCCGATGATCTTCTCCACGCCGGCGAGCGCTTGCGTGACCTTGTCCCCGAGCCCGTCGGGATAGGACTTGCCGCCATCGGTGTAATGGGTGCAGACGTCCGTGGTGATGGTGAAGCCGGGCGGCACGGGCAGCTTCAGGACGCACATCTCCGCCAGGTTGGCCCCCTTGCCGCCGAGGGTCTCGCGCATGTCGGCCCGGCCTTCCGCCTCGGCGCCGCCGAAGGTGTAGACAAACTTGCTCATCGCTCGCCGCCCTCGATGCGCGAGAAATCGGCGACCCGGTTCATGGTTTCCGAGATTTGCGACAACAATTTCAAACGGTTCTCCCTCAGCGCCGTTGCGTCCACGTTGACGGTCACGCGATCGAAAAACGCGTCCACCGGATTTCGCAAGCCGGCGAGGGCGAGGACGGCACCCTCGAACTCCGCCATCTCCAGGCCCGGCCCGCTTTCCAGAATGGCCCGTTCCAACGCCTCCCAGAGGGCGGTTTCCTCGGGTTGCTTGAAATCCTTGCTCGGTTCCCCATGGTAACTCTTTTGATCTTTCTTTTCCTCGATTCGAACGATGTTGTTGGCGCGCCGGTAGGCGACGAGGAGATTAGCGCCGTCGTCGGTATCCAGGAACCGCCCCAGGACCTCGGCCTTGCGGACGATGCGCAGCAGATCGTCGTCGGCGCCCCTGGCAAAGAGCGCATCGATCAGGTCGTGGCGGACGCCCTTGTCCCTGAGGTGCACCTTGAGCCGGTCGAAGAAAAAGGCCCTGAGGTCCTCGATGAACGCATTCAGGCGGCCCTCATCGCCGTCCCCGGGAAAGGTCTCCCAGGCCCATTCGATCAGGGTGCGGACCGAGAACGAGAGTTCGTTCTCGAGGATCAGCCGGATGACGCCGAGCGCCGCTCGCCTAAGCGCGAACGGATCCTTGGAGCCGGTCGGCTTCTCGTCCACGGCGAAGAAACCGGTCAGGCTGTCGAGCTTGTCGGCCAAGGCCACGGCGACGCTGACCGGCGCCGAGGGGCAGGAGTCATTGGGCCCCTTCGGCGCGTAGTGTTCGGCGATGGCCTCGGCGACCGGTTTTTCCTCGCCGTCGTGGAGCGCGTAGTAGCGGCCCATCACGCCTTGCAGTTCGGGGAACTCGGCCACCATCTCGGTGGACAGGTCGGCCTTGGCCAGCCGCGCCGCCCGCCGGGCGGTCTCGGCGTCGGCGGCGCAGGCTTCGGCCAGCCTGCCCGCCAGCTTCTCCACCCTTGCCGCCTTGTCCAGGACGCTGCCCAGCTTGGCGTGGAACACCCGGCCGCCGAGGTCCCCGACCCGGCTTTCCAGGGTCCGCCTGCGGTCCTGGTCCCAGAAGAACTTGGCGTCGGCGAGGCGGGCGCGCAGCACGCGCTCGTTGCCGGCAACCACGGTCTTGCCGCGGTCTTTGGTCTCGGTGTTGGCGACGACGATGAACCTCGGCGCGAGTCCGCCCTTCTTGTCGGTCAGCGCGAAATACTTCTGGTGGTGGCGCATGGCCGTGGTCAGGACTTCCCGGGGCAGGTCCATGAAAGACTCGTCGATGTCGCCGATCAGCACCACCGGCCATTCGACCAGGCCCACGATTTCGTCCAGCAGGGCCGGGTCGGGCTTCAGTTTCAGCTTGGCCTTTTTCGCCAGCTTTTGTGCTTCTTTTTCGATAATGGACCCGCGCTCAGCGGCATCGAGAATGACATAGTGATTTTCGAGCTTGGCCTTGTAGTCGGTGAAGTTTTTGACCTTGAACGGCTTGGGGCTCAGGAACGAATGGCCGATAGTCTCCGAGGAAAAACTAATTGTTTTTTCATTTTTATCAGGCGGACTTAAGCCAACCAAACCTGGAATTTTGGACCACGTACCAAGCCCTATCGTTCCTTTGATGGGTTTTCCATCAAAGATCACGAGAATGCGGCGCAAAGGCCTGACCCAAGTTAAGTCCGAGTTTCCCCATTTCATCGATTTAGGCCAAGTGAGATTAGCAATCGCTGTTTCTACAATAAGAGGCATAAACTGAGCTGTGCTTTGCTCTTTTTGCTCGACCATGGCGAAGAAAAATTCGCCTTTCTCCGTCTCGCGCCTCTCGATTTTTGTTGCCCCCATGGGCAGCGAGCCCATGAAGCCCTTGATGGCCTGTATTGGAGCATCGGTGCGGGGACCGCGTTTTTCATCGGACTTTGCAGCCTGTTTTTTTGGTAACCCTTCGACAACCAAAGTAAGCCGCCGGGGAGTGACAAAGGTTTGCAGGCTTTTAAACTCTAGCTTGTCCTTTTTTAACCCGTCGGCGATGAGACGCTTCAAATCATCCGCCGCCCGGGCCTGCATGCGGGCCGGGATTTCCTCGCTCAACAGTTCCAGCAGCAATTCGGGCACGGGGCTAGGCCTCCCCGTCCCGGGATTTCAGCCAGGCCTCGCAGCAGCCCTTGGCCAGCGCCCGGACGCGGGCGATGGTGGCGGGGCGTTCGGTGGCCGAGATCACGCCCCGGGCGTCCAGCATGTTGAACAGGTGGCTGGCCTTGATGCACTGCTCGTAGGCGGGCAGCGCCAGGGGCTCGTCCAAGGCCAGCAGGGCTTGGCATTCCGTCTCCGCGTCGTCGAAATGGCGGGCCAGCATCTCGGTGTCGGCGAACTCGAAGTTGTAAGCTGAAAATTCCTTTTCCGCCCTGAGGAAAACGTCGCCGTAGGTGACCCCGGCGCCGTTCCAGTCCAGATCGAAGACGTTCTCCACGCCCTGGATGTACATGGCGAGCCTTTCCAGCCCGTAGGTCAGCTCCACCGTGACCGGGTCGCAATCGATGCCGCCCACCTGCTGGAAGTAGGTGAACTGGGTGATCTCCATGCCGTCCAGCCAGACTTCCCAGCCCAGGCCGGCGGCGCCGAGGGTCGGGCTTTCCCAGTCGTCCTCGACGAAGCGGATGTCGTGCAGGCCGGTATCGATGCCGAGGTGTTCCAGGCTCTCGATATAGATGGCCTGGGCATCCGGGGGCGAGGGCTTGAGCAGCACCTGGAACTGGTAATAGTGCTGGAGCCGGTTGGGGTTGTCGCCGTAACGGCCGTCGGCGGGGCGGCGCGACGGCTGAACGTAGGCCGCTTTCCAGGGCTCCGGTCCGAGGGCGCGCAGGATCGTCGCCGGATGGAAGGTGCCGGCGCCCATTTCCATGTCGTAGGGCTGGAGGAGGACGCAACCCCGGTCCGCCCAATAGGACTGCAGCGCCAGGATCAGGGACTGAAAGGAGGGCTTGGCGGCCGCCATGGGGCTAGGGAATTCTGGGTGTTGAGTAGGAGCGGACCATACTGCCGGCCCCGGGGGCCGGTCAAGGCGAGAGCGGGCCTCGCCGCATCACCCCGGATAGGGGCAGTCCTCGCGGCCGCAGGAGACGGCGGCGGACGCGGTGACGAAGGAATCGCAGACCGGGCATCGGATCATGTCCTCGACCGCCGGCGGGCCGGGCCGGGGCCGATTCCCGTCCAGCTTGCCCCCGGCCGCGCGCATGGCCTGAATCCGTCCGATCCACTTGTAGCCGTACCAGATGGCGGCGATGACCGCCGCGGTGAACAGCAGCTTGGTAAGGCTGAACCCGAACATGGGCGTCTTTGTAGAGGGGGGGCCGAGCCGCGGTCAAGGGAGCTTAGAGCATTTTCCACGCAAGTGGAAACATGCGACAAGCCTGCGCAGGCCGAGAGCGGCCAAAGGCAGAATCGAGACGCAATTCCATTTGAATGGAATTCGTTCTAGAGCCCGAAGCGGCTCCACAGCAGGCGTTCCTCCACCGCCGCCAGCACGCCGGCCGCCCAGTCCCCGGGCTCCCCGCGGGGCAGGCCCCTGGCGGCGAAGGGCCAGCGCAAGAACCGCTTCGGGCGGCCCACCAGGCGCAGCTTGACCCGCTCCCCGAAAC
>JADFTO010000304.1 GCA_022560215.1 Pseudomonadota bacterium
GAGACGGTCTACCAAGGTTTTCGGCCTTAAGCGTGCGTCGCCGCGATGCGGTGCATCGCAAGACGTGCGCGACGACGTCCGAAAGCCTTGGTAGACCGCCCTTCGGGTCGCGTATGCGGCCCGTCGGAGGGCGTCGAAACGCCTTGACGATGCACCGCATCGCCGGCGGCCTTTCTCCTGCCCGACGGGCCGCATACGCGATCTCTATGAGTCATTATCAGTGACCTTTGGTATAGGACGGTAGGGATGCTGCGTACTCTGTCGATCCGCGACGTCGTCCTCATAGGCCGTCTGGACCTCGTTTTCCAACCCGGCTTGTGCGTGCTCACGGGCGAGACGGGCGCCGGCAAGTCGATCCTGCTGGACGCCCTGGGACTGGCTCTGGGATACCGCGCCGAATCCCGGCTGATCCGCCACGGCGCCAGGCAAGCCGCGGTGACGGCGGAAATCCAGCTGGACCCCGGACACCCCGCCCGCGCGCTCCTCGAAGAACACGGCATCGATGGGGACGGCGACGTCCTGTTGCTGCGGCGGGTCCTCGACGCCGACGGGCGGTCGCGGGCCTTCGTCAACGATCAGCCGGTGAGCGTCTCGCTGCTCAGGAGCGTCGGCCAAACGTGCGTCGAGATACACGGCCAGTTCGAGAGTCAGCGTCTGCTCGACCCGTCCTACCACCGTTCCCTTCTAGACGCCCACGGGAAACTGGACACTCGGGTCCAGCGGGTCGGAGAGGCCTGGCGGAGCTGGCGCCGGGCGGCCGCCGCCATGAACAAGGCTGCCCTTGACCTGGAAGCGGCGCGCCGGGACGAGGAATACCTGCGCCACGCCGTCGACGAATTGGAGCGGCTCGCCCCGGAGCCGGGGGAGGAAGCCACGCTCGCCGCCGACAGGGCCTTGTTGATGAACGGCGAGAAGCTGCTGGACGCCATGAACCAGGCGGCGGCGGAGCTCGGCGTTGGGCCGGGCGTCGAGTCTGCCCTCCAGGCCGCCCTCGGGCACCTGGAGCGGGCGGCCGGCAAGGCCGAGGGACGCCTGGACGATGTCATCGCGGCCCTCGAACGCGCCTCGGCCGAGAGCACCGAGGCCGGGTCGCTGCTCGAGAAGTCCCGGCAGGCGGTGGATTTGGACCCGCGCACCCTGGAGTCCGTGGAGGAGCGCCTGTTCGCCCTCAGGGCCCTGGCCCGCAAGCACGGCACCGACGTGGATTCCCTGGCCGGACTCCTGGACCGGTTGACGGCCGATCTGGCGTCCATCGAGGACGGCGGCGCGGCCCTCGAGCGACTGGCCCGGGAGGAGGCGGCGGCCAAGGCCGATTATGTCGATGCCGCCGGCAAGTTGAGCGAAGGGCGGCGGCGGGCGGCGGCCCGGTTGGACAAGGCCGTCGCCGGGGAGATGGAGCCGCTGAAGCTGGGCAAGGCCGTCTTTTCCACGGCGGTCGAAACCCTGGAGGAGGCCGATTGGGGGGAAGGGGGGGGCGACCGGGTTAACTTCCTCGTTTCGACCAATCCCGGGTCGCCGCCGGGACCGTTGAACAAGATCGCCTCGGGCGGTGAGCTGGCCCGCTTCATGCTGGCCCTGAAGGTGGTCATGGCCGGGGCCGATCCCGTGTTCTCCATCGTTTTCGACGAAGTGGACTCCGGCGTCGGCGGCGCCGTCGCGGCCGCCGTCGGCAAGCGCCTGGCCAGGATCGCCGAGGACATCCAGGTGCTGGTGGTTACCCACTCGCCCCAGGTGGCGGCTGAAGGCGCCCACCACTGGCTGGTGACCAAGTCGGAGGTCGATTCCACGGTGCTGACCAGCGTGGATGTACTCACCCCTGCCGGGCGCAAGGAGGAAATCGCCCGCATGCTGGCCGGCGCCCAGGTCACCGACGAGGCCCGGGCCGCCGCCGGCAGCCTGCTTGGGGACCGGCCCCTGTGAGCGATAAAATCAAAAGTCAACTTCGGACACTAAGAGAAGTTGAACCTGATGATCTGTTGGAACTAGAAGCGGCAGCAGAATTAAAAGCCCTTTCCGAAGAAATCACTTATCACGACCGTCTCTACCATGACGATCACTCTCCTGAAATAAGTGACGCAAAGTACGACTCACTAAAGAGGCGGAACAAACGAATCGAACAGCTTTTTTTGGACATTGTGAGAGGCGACAGCCCTTCCAAGTCAGTGGGGTATAGAGCTTCGAATGTATTTCATAAAATTCAACATAACGTTCCCATGCTTTCGCTCGATAATGTTTTTGAGGATAAGGGAGTAAGTGATTTTCGAAATCGGATTCGCAAACACCTTAAACTTGATAGGCACAGGAAAATTGAGATCGTTGCCGAACCTAAGATAGACGGTGTTTCTGCGTCGTTATTTTATAAGAAAGGAAGACTTATTAGAGGTGCCAGCAGAGGTGATGGTGTTGTGGGGGAAGATGTAACTAAGAATATTGATACCATCCAAGAAATACCTCAGAGACTCTACAGCGGAAATTCTCAGAACTATGACATTCCTGACATTATGGAAGTCCGTGGCGAAGTTTATATGGAGAAAGAGGACTTTAAAGCTC
>JADFTO010000305.1 GCA_022560215.1 Pseudomonadota bacterium
GTCCACAGGCAATAGAGGACGGCGCCGATGCCGGCGGCGACGAAGAAGGGCAGGAGGAACCCCGCCCAGGTGATGGGCGCCAGCAGGTAGATTCCGTCCTCCAGCTCGAATCCGGCGAACCCCGGATAACCCACCGCCTCGCCGTCGCCCCGCTTGTCGATCTCGAGGTTGAGGAACATCGACGCCACGGCCGCCGCCGCGCCCGCGCCCCCGAGAACGTAGGCCCAGGCGCCGAGGGGGGGTGAAGCGAAACCCACGCCTAGGCAGAGGAAAAGGGCCGCGTAGCTCAAGCCCCCGGAGATGTAGTCCAGGTAGTAACCGAGCCTGGACGTCATGGCCTTCTGGCGGGCCAGTTCGCCGTCGAAGTGATCCAGGAAGCGGGAGAGGACGAACAGCCCCGCCCCCCAGTCGGCCAGATCCGCCTCGCCGGGGATGAACAGGCCGGCGCCGGCGAGCGCGATCAGCAGCGTCGCCGCGGTCACCTGGTTGGGCGTCACCGGCGAGCGCACCAAGGGTTTGACGAGAACGCGGGCGATCCGCTGGTCCCAGGGAGGGCCGTCCATGGAAGGCTCCGTCCAGAGCATTTTCCACGTCAGTGGATCATGCGATAAGCCTGCCCGGGCCTTGAGCGGCCAGAGGCAAATCCTAGAGCGATTCCATTTGCATGGAATTCTCTCTGTGGCGCGCCCAGGGTGTCGCGGGGCCGGGGCGCGAGTCAAGGGCGGAGGCGGTCACCCCTGAGCCCAGTGCACTCGGAGTTGTCGGACTGGCGCCATCGGGGTTATAAGCGCCCGATTGTGAAAGGTTCCCTGCCCGTGATCGACGCCGCCGCCGCCGCCTGGCGCCAGACCCTCGTCCGCTGGGTGGACCTGGTCGGGCGCTTCGCCCTTTGGGTGGTCCTCGCCGCCGGCGTGCTCACCGCCGCCACGGGCGCTTACGTCGCCGGGAATTTCCGCATCAACACCAACATCTCCGACATGCTGTCGCCGGAGCTCCCCTTCCGGGAGCAGTCCCGGGCGTTGAGCGAAGCCTTCCCGCAGTTTTCCGACAACATCGCGGTGGTCATCGACGGCGACACGCCGGACCTGGCCGACGACGGGGCCATGAAACTGGCGGCCCTGATGCGCCAACGCCCGGACCTCTACGGCGGCGTCCAGGACCTGGAGGGAGACCCCTACTTCCGCCGCAACGGACTGCTTTACCTGGATGTGGACGAGCTTTCCGACCTCGGCGACCGGCTGGCCGAGGCGCAGCCCTACCTGGGAAAACTCTGGCGCGATCCCTCCCTCGGCGGCCTCGGCGAGATGCTCGGACTGGCCATGGACGAAATCCTCAAGGACACGAGCCAGCCCCCGCCCATCGAGCTGGATACCATTCTCGACGCCATGGCCGAGGTGGCCGAAGCCCAGGCCCGGGGACAATTCCGCCACCTTTCCTGGCGCGACCTGATGACCGGCGAGGAGGGCGAAAAGCGCCGGATACTGCTCATCCAGCCGGCCTTGGATTTCGGCTCCTTGCGCCCGGCCCAGGCGGCCATGGAGTCCATCCGCCGGCTCGCCGCCGAGGCGGACCTGGACCCCGACCACGGACTGCGGGTCCGCCTGACCGGGTCGGCGGCGCTGGCGACCGAGGAGCTGCAAAGCGTCGAGGAAGGCATGGGATTGGCCGCCGTCCTGTCGCTCTGTCTGGTCATCGGCCTGCTTTTCGCCGGCATGCGCTCGGTGCGCCTGGCCTTGGCCATCCTCATCACCCTGGTCATGGGGCTGGTCTGGACCGCCGGCTTCGCCTTCGCCGCCATCGGGCAGCTGAACCTGATCTCGGTGGCCTTCGCGGTCCTGTTCATCGGCTTGAGCGTCGATTTCGGCATTCACTTCGGGCTGCGCTACAAGGAAGGGATCGACCGGGGCGCGGATCACCCCTCGGCGCTGGGCGAGGCCGCCGATGGCGTCGGCGGCGCGCTGACCCTTGCCGCCGTGGCGGCGGCCATCGCCTTTTATTCCTTCTCGGCCACGGATTACCTGGGGCTCGCCGAGCTCGGGCAGATCGCGGGCACGGGCATGTTCATCGCCCTTTTTGCCAACCTGACGGTGCTGCCCGCCCTGCTCAGCCTGGCGCCCCTGGCCCCCGGCGGGGGTAAGGGAAGGCGGGGGCCCCGTGGATTGGTCCGGGGGCCGGCCCGGGCGGTGGCGGCGGGGACCCTGGTCCTTGGGCTCGCGGCTGCCGTGGTCGCGTCCGGGGCACGCTTCGATTTCGATCCCCTGAACCTGAAGAATCCGGAGACGGAATCGGTCTCCACCCTCTTCGATCTGATGGAGGACAGCCGCACCAGCCCCTATTCGATCACCGTGCTTAGCCCCGACCTGGACGCCGCCCGGGACCTGGCGCAGAGGCTGGACCGCCTGGATCTGGTGGAGGGGACGGAAACCCTCGCCGACTACGTACCGGCGGACCAGGACGAGAAGCTGGAGATCATCGCCTCCATGGCGCTTTTTCTCTCTCCGGCGCTGGCGGTCCGGCAACTGGAAAAACCGGCGCGAGACCGCCCGGCC
>JADFTO010000108.1 GCA_022560215.1 Pseudomonadota bacterium
CCGTAGCCGACGGTGGTCAGCGTGGCCAGTCCCCACCACATGGCGGCGGGGATGGAGGAGAATGCCTCGGGCTGGGTCTCCTTCTCCATGAGGAAGATGATGCTGGATGCGAACACCAGAAGGATGAAGATGATCACCAGGGCCGCCCCGAGGGCGCGGCGCTGGGTGATCAGGGTCGCCCCCAGTGTATGGATCGCCGTTGAATAGCGGGTCAGCTTGAGCAGCCTGAACAGGCGGAAAACCCGCATGAACCTGAGGTCCACGGTGAGGATGAAGGCGAGATAGAAGGGCAGGATGGCCAGGAGGTCGATCAGGGCCAGCGGCGTCGCCGCGTACCTGAACCGGCCCGCCACGGGATGGCGGTACGCCTCTTCTTCCTCGTTTTCCACGGTGCTCCATATGCGCAAACTATATTCCACCGTGAACACGGCCACGGAAAATATCTCGAAGACGTAAAAGAACATGGCGTAGGCGGCGGCAATCTCCGCCACCGTCTCCATGATCACCGCGATCACGTTGGTGATGATGAGGACGACCATCAAGCCATCGAACCATTGGCCCTTCCAGTCGTCGAGATCGGAGCATTCTATGATCCGGTAAATGCGGGCCCTGAGCGTCATCTCTTCGCCCTGTGGCCCTTGCCCAGGAAGGCGTCGATGCCTTCCCTCGCGTCGCCGGTCATCATGTTCTCGGTCATGGTCTCGCCGGCCCAGGCGTAGGCCTGCTCCAGGCCCGCTTCCAGCTGGCGGTAGAACAGCCGCTTGCCGTGGGCCACCGCCGCCGGCGACTTGGCGGCGATGGCGGTGGCCAGGTCGGCGACCGCGCCGTCCAGGCCGTCTGCCGCCACCACCCGGTTGACCAGGCCGAATGCCAGGGCCTGGCGGGCATCCACGAACTCGCCGGTCATCAGCATCTCCATGGCCTGTTTGGCCGGCAGGTTGCGGGTCAAGGCCACCATCGGCGTGGCGCAAAAGAGGCCGACCTTGATGCCGGACGTGGCGAAGCGCGCCTCTTCCGCGGCGACGGCGAGGTCACAGGTGGCCACCAGCTGGCAGCCGGCGGCGGTGGCCAGCCCGTGGACGCGGGCGATCACCGGCTGGGGCATGCGGATCATGGTCAGCATCACCGCCGAGCATTGGTCGAACAGCGCCCCCATGGCCTGCCTGCCGGGATTGGCCCGCATTTCCTTGAGGTCGTGGCCGGCCGAGAACGCCTTGCCGTTGGCGGCCAGCACCACGACCCGCACACGGTCGTCCACGGTAATGGCGTCGAAGGCGTCCTGGAGCGCGCACAGAAGCTCCACGGAAAGCGCGTTGTAGGCTTCGGGCCGGTTGAGGGTGAGGGTGGCGATCCCCCCCTCGTCGCTGCGCAGGAGTTGGGCGGAGCTGGCCGTCATGGATGGTGCCCCCTCTTCCAAGGCATGATCGGCGAACAAGGCATGATCGGCGAAATGTGCCGCCTGAGGGCCGCCCATGGCAAGGGATTTCGCGCCGGGTGCCCCCCGGGCTGCCGGCTTCCGGCCCTTCGGCCCCCCGATTGCGGTATTATTTTACCGTACCCATAAGGCACGGATTTATCGTGACTTTTCCCGTTGACATGAGCGAATCCTGTGGCATACTCCGCGCCCCGCTGGCCCGAAAATTTGAAACCCGATGAAAACCTATTCCGCCAAACCGTCCGATGTCAGCAGAAAGTGGTGCGTGATCGACGCCGACGGCCTGGTCCTCGGCCGCCTGGCCGGCATCATCGCCATGCGGCTGCGCGGCAAGCACAAACCCATGTACACGCCCCATATAGACTGCGGCGACAACATCATCGTCGTCAACGCGAAGAAAGTCCACCTTACGGGCCGCAAGCGTGAACAAAAGATCTACGCCTGGCACACCGGCTATCCGGGAGGGATCAAGAGCCGCACGGCGGACATGATCCTGGATGGCGGCCACCCCGAACGGGTGATCCAGAAGGCCGTCGAGCGCATGATCCGGCGCACGCCGCTCGGCCGCCAGCAGATGCGCAAGCTGCACGTCTATGCCGGGCCGGATCATCCCCACGGGGCGCAAGCGCCGGAGATCCTGGACATGGCCGCGATGAATCCGAAGAACAAGAGGAGGGCTTAAAAATCATGGGCGAGGAAGTCAAGACCCTGGAGGACCTGGCCGACGTCATCGAGGCCCCGCCCGAGGAGGCGGCGCTGCCCGAGCCCGTGAAGGACGCCCAGGGGCGCGCCTACGCCACCGGCAAGCGCAAGGACGCCGTGGCCCGGGTCTGGATCAAGCCGGGCCGGGGCGAGATCAAGGTGAACGGCCGCGACGTGCTGACTTATTTCGCCCGCCCGGTCCTGCGCATGCTCATCGACCAGCCCTTCGTCGCCGCCAGCCGCCAGGAACAGTACGACGTCATGTGCACGGTCAAGGGCGGCGGCCTGTCGGGCCAGGCCGGCGCCGTCCGCCACGGCATCAGCCGCGCCCTGGTCTACTTCGAGCCCGAACTCAGGCCCGTTCTCAAGAAGGGCGGCTTCCTCACCCGCGACTCCCGCGTGGTGGAGCGAAAGAAATACGGCAAGCGCAAGGCCCGGCGCAGCTTCCAGTTCTCCAAGCGCTAGCAGCCTGCTAGCAGGGAAGGCATGGATGGCAAGGGCCGGGCGCCTCCCTCGGGGGCGCCCGTTTCGGTTTCGGGACACGAGGAGCAGGGCTGAATGAGCGCGCGCGTTTTCATCGACGGGGACGTCGGCACCACGGGACTTCAGATCAGGGCCCGGCTGGAAGGCCGGGACGACATCGAACTCCTGCGCCTGCCCGCGGACAAGCGCAAGGACCGGGCCGCCAGGAAGGAGATGCTGAACGGGGCCGATCTCGCCATCCTCTGCCTGCCCGACGACGCCGCCCGCCAAGCGGTGGCCATGATCGACTCCCTAAGCGTCCGCGTCATCGACGCCAGCACCGCGCACCGCACCGCCGACGATTGGGTCTACGGCATGCCCGAATACTGCCCCGACCAGCCGGACCGCATCGCCGGAGCCCGGCGGGTGAGCAATCCCGGGTGCTACGCCGTGGCCGCCGTCGCCATGCTCCATCCCCTGGTGGCGGCGGGCATCCTGCCGGCGGACCATGGGGTGACCATCAACGCCGTGTCGGGCTACACCGGCGGCGGGCGGAAGCTGATCGAAGCCTTCGAGGGCAAGGACATCGACACCCCCTACCGGGTCTACGGGCTCGGCCTGGACCACAAGCACGTGCCGGAAATCCAGGCCCGGTGCGGCCTCTCCCGCCGTCCGCTGTTCGTGCCCAGCGTCGGGCGCTTCCGCCAGGGCATGATCGTCCTGGTGCCGCTGCATCTCGCCGACTTGCCCGGGCATCCGGGGGCCGCGGACATCCACGGCGCTCTCGGCGATCATTACGCCGGGCGCACCTTCGTCACCGTGGCGGACTCAGGCGACGGCGCCGACCACCTGGACCCGGAATCCCTCAACGGCACCAACCAACTCCGGCTTCATGTCTTCGCCAACGGGGACCTGGCGGTGGTGGCGGCCGTCCTCGACAACTTAGGCAAAGGCGCCTCGGGCCAGGCTGTTCAGAACATGAACATCATGCTGGGCCTGCCGGAAGGCACGGGCCTCGAGCCCATAAGCCTTTGAGACGGCGACCCAAACGGGCTTGAACCGGGCACAGATTCAGACGTCCAGATCCTCCACGAACGGGGCGTGTTCCTGGATGTAGGCCAACCTGAGTTCGGGCTTGCGGCCCATGAGCCCGTCCACCAGCCGGGCGGTTTCCCGGGGGAACTCGAGGGTAACCCGGAGCAGGGTGCGACTGGCCGGGTCCATGGTGGTTTCCTTGAGCTGGGCCGAGGGCATCTCGCCCAGGCCCTTGAAGCGGCTGATCTCCACCTTGCCGTTGAACTCTTCGGCGATCAGGCTTTCCTTGTGGGCGTCGTCCCTGGCATAGAGCGTCCTGCCCCCCTGGCTGATCCGGTAGAGGGGCGGCATGGCGATAAATATATGCCCGTTTTCAATTAATTGCGGGATTTCCTTAAAGAAGAACGTAAGCAAAAGTGAGGCGATATGGGCGCCGTCCACGTCGGCGTCGGTCATGATGATGACCCGCTCGTAGCGGAGCGCCCCTTCGTCGTAGTCCCCGCCGCTGCCGCAGCCGAGCGCCTCCATCAGGTCGCCGAGTTCCCGGTTGCCCCGGAGCTTTTCGGGGCTGGCGCTGGCCACGTTGAGTATCTTGCCCCGCAAGGGGAGCACGGCCTGGGTCTTGCGGTCCCGTCCCTGCTTTGCCGAACCGCCGGCGGAATCGCCCTCGACCAGGAAAAGCTCCGTGCCCTCGGCGCTGTCCTTGGTGCAGTCGGTGAGCTTCCCCGGCAGGCGCAGGCGGCGGGTGGCGGACGCCCGCTTGGTCTGCCGCGCCCGGCGCCTTTGCAAGCGCTCTTCGGCGCGTCCCACCACGTGCTCGATGAGGACCCGGGCGGCTTCCGGGTTTCCGGAAAGCCAGTGGTCGAAGTGGTCGCCGACGGCGTTTTCCACCAGCCGGGCGGCCGCGGCGGTGACCAGTTTCTCCTTGATCTGGCCCTGGAACTGGGGATCGTGGATGAACACCGACAGCATGGCGCAAGCCCCGCCGATGACGTCGTCGGCGGTCAGCTTGGCCGCCCGCTTGTCGCCCACCAGCTCCGCGTGGGCCTTCAATCCCTTGGTCAGGGCCGCGCGCAGCCCCGCCTCGTGGGTGCCGCCCTGGGGTGTGGAAATGGTGTTGCAGTAGGACCCGAAAAAGGCGTCTTCGTCCACGGGCCAGGCCACACCCCATTCCACCTGGCCGGCCTCCCCGTTCAGGTCCGCCCGGCCGGAGAATGAAGCGGGGATGACGGTCTCCCTGTCCTCCAGGGTCGAGGCCAGGAAATCGGTGAGCCCCCCGGGGAAGCGCAGCGTGGCCTTCTCAGGCGTCGGGTCCCCCTTGCCGACGAGGGAGGGGCAGCAGGCCCAGCGGATTTCCACGCCGCGGAAGAGATAGGCCTTGGACCGCGCCATGTGATAGACCGTGGCCGCCCGCAGGCGGGCCCCCTTGTCGAAGACGCGGGCGTCCGCATGAAAGGTCACGGTGGTGCCCCGGCGCTTGCCGGACTTGCCCTGGGCCTTCAGGGGGCCGTCCGCAACGCCGCGCTTGTAGGACTGGGACCAGAGCTTGCCGTCGCGGGCCACCTCGACCAGAAGCCTGTCGGAAAGCGCGTTGACCACCGACAGCCCCACCCCGTGCAGGCCGCCGGCGGTGCGGTAGACCCGGCCCCCGAACTTGCCCCCCGAATGGAGCGTCGTCAGGATGACCTCGAGGGCCGATTTCTTCTTGAACTTGGGATGGGGATCGACGGGGATGCCGCGGCCGTTGTCGGCGATGGTGACGGACCCGTCCTGGGCCAGAACCACGTCGATGCGGCTTGCCTGGCCGGCCACCGCCTCGTCCATGGCGTTGTCCAGGACCTCGGCCACCAGGTGATGGAGGGCGGCCTCGTCGGTGCCGCCGATGTACATGCCGGGATGGCGGCGCACCGGTTCCAGTCCTTCCAGGACTTCGATATCCTTGGCCGAATACTCCTTGGCCAGGCTGAAAAGATCGTTCATGGTTAACGCCGCCGATCCTGATTGAACCTTATATAAAGTAGCGGAATGGGAAAAAATAACAAGATATTGTGACAAAGGAGGACCCAGACATGTCCGAAGCGGCACCCGAGGAGCCCCGGGGCGAGTTGACCACGAGCACCATGGCCATGCCCAAGGACACCAACCCCAGCGGCGATATCTTCGGCGGCTGGCTCATGTCCGAGATGGATATCGCCGGCAGCATCGCCGCCTGGCGGCGGGCCCGGGGGCGCGTCGCCACGGTGGCGGTGCGCGCCATGGCCTTCCATTTGCCCGTGCACGTCGGCGACGTGCTCGGCTGCTACACCGACATCGTCAAGGTGGGGACCACGTCGATTACCGTCAACATCGAGGCCTGGGCGCTGCCCCGCGGCCAGGACCAGCGGATCAAGGTGACGGAAGGGGAGTTCGTCTTCGTCGCCATCGACGGCGCGGGCCGCAAGCACCCCTTGCCCGCCGAACAGAATTAGGTCCTAAAACCCGCCTAAGCTTTCATTGATTCTTTCCTCAAGACCTATCGGGAGGCGCCGGCGAAGTCCGTTGCCATATGCCGGGGCACAAGCCCGCCGGATATTCCCGCGCCCGCGCTGCCCGCCCGGTGCGTCCCCAAAGCCAAGGGGGGCGCGAGGCGCGCCGCCCCCCGGATTTCTGCCCGGCCCGCTCAGACGTCGTAGTAAAGCGCGAACTCGTAGGGGTGGGGCCGGAGCCTGATGGCGTCCACCTCGTTCTTGCGCTTGTACGACAGCCACATGTCGATGACGTCCTGGGTGAACACGTCGCCCTTGAGCAGGAAGTCGTGGTCGGCTTCCAGGGCGTCCAGGGCGGCTTCCAGCGAACCCGGCGTGGACTTGATCTCGGCCGCTTCTTCCGGCGGCAGGTCATAGAGGTCCTTGTCGATGGGCGGGCCCGGATCGATCTTGTTCTCGATGCCGTCCAGGCCGGCCATGAGCAGGGCCGCGAAGCACAGGTAGCCGTTGGTGGACGGGTCCGGGCAGCGGAATTCGACGCGCTTGGCCTTGGGGTTGTCCGTGTACATGGGGATCCGGCAACAGGCCGAGCGGTTGCGCTGGGAATAGACCAGGTTGATGGGGGCCTCGTATCCGGGAACCAGCCGGCGGTAGGAATTGGTCGTCGGCGCGGCGATGGCGATCAAGGCCGGCGCGTGCTTCAACAGACCGCCCACGTAGTGGCGGCCGAGCTCGCTCAATCCCGCGTAGTCGTCGGCGCCGAAGAACAGGGGCTCGCCGCCCTTCCACAGGCTCTGGTGCACGTGCATGCCCGAGCCGTTGTCCTCGAACAGGGGCTTGGGCATGAAGGTGGCGGTCATGCCGTAGGTGCGGGCCACGTTCTTGACCACGTACTTGTACTTCATCAGGTTGTCGGCCATCTGGGTCAGCGTGGTGTAGAACATGTCGATCTCGGCCTGGCCGCCGGTGGCCACCTCGTGGTGGTGGACTTCCACCTTGACGCCGATGTCCTCCATGGTGAGCACCATTTCGGTGCGGATGTCCTGCATGCTGTCGGTGGGCGGGACCGGGAAGTAGCCTTCCTTGGGCCGGGGCTTGTGGCCCAGGTTGGGATCCTCGTCGTCGCCGGAGCTCCAGTAACCCTCCGTTGAATCGATGGAATGGAAGGCGTGGTTGGGGCCCTCCCCGTAGCGCACGCCGTTGAAGATGAAGAACTCGGCCTCGGGGGCGAAATTGGCGGTGTCGGCGAAGCCCAGGCTCTTCAGGTAGGTCTCCGACTTCTGGGCGATATAGCGGGCGTCGCGGGTATAGGGCTGCCCGGTGATGGGAACGTGGACGTTGCAGATCAAGACCAGGGTCGGCACCGCCGTGAACGGATCGAGGAAGGCCGTTGCCGGATCGGGGATGACCATCATGTCGCTTTCCTGGATTTCCTGGAAACCACGGATCGACGATCCGTCGAAGCCGATGCCCTCGGCGAAGGCGTCTTCGTCCAGGCACCTCGGCGTCAGCGAGAAGTGCTGCCAGATCCCGGGGAGATCCGTGAAGCGCACGTCCACCATGCGGACGTCGTTGTCCTTGATCGCCTTGAGGACGTCTTCGGGATTTTTGCAGTTCAATGACATGGCTGTTTCTCCATTGGGTGTATCATGTTCTTGATCTACGGCCGGCTCAAATGGCTTCTGTTCCGCGTTCGCCGGTGCGCACGCGGATGGCTTCCTCGACCGCGGTGACGAAGATCTTGCCGACGCCGATGCGGCCCGTCGCGGCGGCGTTCTGGATGGCCTCGATCTTTTTCATGAAGCTCCCTCGGTCGGGGACCGAGGCCCGCAAATCGCGTCCCTGGCCCCCCCGCGCCGACCGGATCAACATGGCGTTGTCCGGCCTGTTTTCCATTCTGCACATGTTTCCATTACGCACATGCCGTGCCAAAGGCCCTGGACCGGCACGGTATCTTGAAGCCGTTGAAAAAAGAAGAAAAATCGACACCCTTTCCCGGCTTAGCCATGCCTGGAGGTGCTTAATCTTTAGGCAGATGCTTAATTATGCCGCCCGGGCCGCATGTCCCCCGCGCCGGCGGCTCAAAGGGCCTCCCGGATGCGGCGGGCGGCCTGGCGGATGTTGTCGGTGGAATTGGCGTACGAGAAGCGCAGGTATCCTTCCCCGTGGCGGCCGAAACTGGTGCCGGCGACGGTGGCCACCCCGGCCTCGTCCAGCAGGCGGTCCTGAAGCGCCGCCGAGCCGATGCCGGTGCCGGTGATGTTGGGGAAGGCGTAGAAGGCGCCGCCCGGCTCGATGCAGGTGAAGCCGGGAATCTGGTTGAGCTCGTCAACGATGACGCGCCGCCGCTCGTCGAAGGCGGCCACCATGCTATCGACCGCTCCTTGAGGTCCGGTGAGGGCCTCGATTCCCGCCCACTGGGCCGGCGCGTTGACGCAGGAATGGCAATTGATGGCGAGCCGCGTCGCCGCCTCGATGAGGGACGGAGGCCAGACGCCGTATCCCAGCCGCCAGCCGGTCATGGCGTAGGTCTTGGACCAGCCGTCGAGAAGAATCACACGGTCGCGGATGGCCTCGTACTCCAGAAGCGAGGTGTGCTGGCGCCCGTCATAGAGCATGCGGCCGTAGATCTCGTCGCTGAGGATA
>JADFTO010000306.1 GCA_022560215.1 Pseudomonadota bacterium
GCAGCTGCATGAGCGAGAGCGCCCCTTCCTGCATGCGCGCGCCGCCCGACGACGAGACCACGATCAAGGGCGCCTTCTTGCTCACCGCCAGGCGGGCGGCGGCGAGCATCCCGTTGCCGACGGCGATGCCCATGGAACCGCCCATGAAAGCGAAATCGAGGCTGGCGATCACCACCTCGATGCCGCCCAGCTTGCCATGGGCGACGGTGAGGGCGTCGGGGGCGTCGGTCTTGCTCCGGGCCTCCTTCAGGCGGTCGGTGTATTTCTTCTGGTCGCGGAACTTCAGGGGATCGGTGAGGGCGGAATCCGTGTCCACGGTCTCATAGGCGCCGTCGTCGAACAGCATCTGCAGGCGCTTGGCGGCGCTAATTCGCATGTGATGGCCGCAGTGCTGGCAGACGGACAGGTTCTTCTCCAAATCGCGGTGGAAGATCATCTCCTCGCAGTCCGGGCACTTGTGCCACAGGTCGTCGGGGATATCCTTCTGGCCGCGCACCAGCTCGCGCAGCTTGGGACGGACGAAATTGGTGAGCCAGTTCATTCGGGCCGCTCCCTTGGCGCGCGCGCCCTTCGCACCCCTTCGGCCAGGTCCGAGACCAGGCCGAGCACGTGGCCGGCCAGGTCCGGGCGCGCCGGGTCTTCCGCCACCCGCTCGACCAGGGCCGAGCCGACGACGACGGCGTCGGCGAGGCGCACGATCTCGGCGGCCTGTTCCGGGGTCTTGATGCCGAAGCCGACGGCGATGGGAAGCTCCGTGTGGCGGCGCAGGCGTTCCAGGTTCGCGCCCACGTCGGCGACCGCCGCCGTTCGGGTGCCGGTGACGCCGGTGATGGAGACGTAGTAGACGAATCCGCCGGCGTTCTCCAAGACCCGGGGCAGGCGGACATCGTCGGTGGTCGGCGCCGTCAGGTAGATGAAGTCGAGTCCGGCATCGAGCGCCGGCAGGCACACCTCTTCCTCTTCCTCCGGCGGCAGGTCGACCATGATCAGTCCGTCCACGCCGGCGGCCTTGGCGTCGCTCAGGAATCCCTCCACCCCGTAGACGTAGACGGGATTGTAATAGCCCATGAGGATCACCGGCGTATCGGTGTCCCGGCGGCGGAATGTCTCCACCATGGCGAGGGTGCGGGCGATGGAGGCGCCGGCCTTCAGCGCCCTTTGGGAACTGGCCTGGATGGACGGGCCGTCGGCCATGGGATCGCTGAAGGGCATGCCCAGCTCGATCAGGTCGGCGCCGGCGGCGGGCAGGCCTTCCAGGATGCCGAGGGACGTATCGGGGTCGGGATCGCCCGCGGTGACGAAGGCGATCAGGCCGCCCCGGCCTTCCGCCGCAAGCTCCGCGAAGCGCTTGGCGATGCGGGTGCCGGCGGTCATCGGGCGCCCCCGCCGAGGGCGGCGATGGTGTCCAGGTCCTTGTCGCCGCGCCCGCTCAGGCTGACGACCATCAGGTTGCCGGGGTCCAGGGCGGGCGCGATCTTGCTCACGTGGGCCACCGCGTGGGCCGCCTCCAGGGCCGGAATGATCCCTTCCATGCGGGTGATCAGGTGGAAGGCCTCCACCGCTTCGGTGTCGGTGGCCGACACGTATTCCACCCGCCCCACGTCGCGCAGCCAGGCGTGTTCGGGACCGATGCCCGGGTAATCCAGGCCCGCCGAGATGGAATGAGCCTCGGTGATCTGGCCGTCGCCGTCCTGGAGCAGGTAGGTGCGGTTGCCGTGGAGCACGCCGGGGGAGCCCGCGGCCAGGCTGGCGGCGTGCTTTGCCGTCTCCAGGCCCTCGCCGGCCGCCTCCACGGCGATGATGCGCACGCCCGAGTCGTCGAGGAAGGAATGGAACAGCCCCATGGCGTTGGAACCGCCGCCGATGCAGGCGACCAGGGTGTCGGGGAGCCGGCCCTCGGCCTCCATGATCTGGTCGCGCACCTCGTCGCCGATGACCGTCTGGAAGTCCCGCACCATGGTCGGGTAGGGATGGGGGCCGGCGACGGTGCCGATGAGGTAATAGGTGTCGTCCACGTTGGCCACCCAGTCGCGAAGCGCCTCGTTGAGGGCGTCCTTGAGGCTCTGGGACCCCGCCGTCACCGGCCTCACCTCGGCGCCCAGCATCTCCATGCGGTAGACGTTGGGGGCCTGGCGCTCGATGTCCTTGACCCCCATGTAGACCACGCACGGAATATCGAAGAGCGCGCACACCGTGGCCGTGGCGACGCCGTGCTGTCCGGCGCCGGTCTCGGCGATGATGCGGGTCTTGCCCATGCGGCGGGCGAGCAGGATCTGGCCGATGCAGTTGTTGATCTTGTGGGCGCCGGTGTGGTTGAGGTCCTCGCGCTTGAGGTAGATCTTGGCCCCGCCGAAATGGAGGGTCAGGCGCTGGGCGAAATAAAGCGGGCTCGGCCGGCCCACGTAGTGAGCCAGGTAGTCGTCCATTTCGGCGGCGAAGGCGGGATCGTTCCGGGACTCCTCGTAGGCCCGCTCCACCTCCAGGATCAGGGGCATCAGGGTCTCGGCCACGAAGCGGCCGCCGTAGATGCCGAACTTGCCGTTT
>JADFTO010000109.1 GCA_022560215.1 Pseudomonadota bacterium
TCTGGCTCTTCGTCGCCGCCGGCATCAGCGACGCCGTCGACGGCTTCATCGCCAAGCGCTTCAACGCCGAAACCGAGTTCGGCAAGTTCCTCGACCCCCTGGCCGACAAGGCGCTTCTGGTCAGCGTCTATGTGTCCCTGGGCCAGGCCGGGTACCTCGAGGTCTGGCTGGTGATCCTGGTCGTGTTCAGGGACGCCCTGATTATCGGCGGCGCCATCCTGTTCCAGGCCGTGACCCGGTCCCTGAGCATGCAGCCGCTGATGATCAGCAAGGTCAACACGGTTGCCCAGCTCGTGCTCGCCTCCATCGTGCTGGGCGGCTTGGGGCTGGAGGTGGATACCGGCTGGCTCGTCACCGTCATGGTCTACACGGTGGCCCTGACGACCCTGGTGTCCGGCGGGATTTACGTGGTTACCTGGACCCTGCGGGCGGACCTCATGGAGGGCAGGAAATGACACCGGCGGTGAAGGCATGGCTTGCCGGGCTGGCCGTGTTCGCGGCCTTGCTGTTCTTGCTCAGCGACGTGCTTTTGCCGTTCGTCGCCGGCATGGGGGTGGCCTATTTCCTGGATCCGGTGGCCGACAAGGTGGAAAAGTGGGGCGTTTCCAGGATGCTCGCCACCGTGATCATCCTGGCGGCCTTTTTCATCGTCGCCATCGCCGGAATCATTCTCCTGTTTCCCCTGATCCAGGCGCAGGTCGTCGGGCTGGCCGCGCGCATCCCCCAATTGGTGGTGGCGATCCGCCACCAGGCCGAACCCCTGCTGGCCACCCTTCAGGCCAGCCTGACCGAGCAACAGATCGGGGAGCTGCGCCAGGCGGCCGGAAGTTACGCGGGCGACGTCATCGGGTGGATCGGCGGCATCCTGGCGGGCTTGTTGAGCGGCGGCCTGGCGCTGTTCAAGCTGGCCAGCCTGCTGGTCATCACCCCGGTGGTCTCTTTCTATCTTCTGCGCGACTGGGACCGGATCATCGCGCACGTGAATTCCCTCCTGCCCCCCGGCCAGGCATCCACCATCCGCAGGCTAACGGCTGAAATCGACGACACCATCGCCGGCTTCGTCCGCGGCCAGGCGAGCGTCTGCCTGATTCTCGGCGTCTACTACGGAATTGCTCTGTCCCTGGCCGGCCTCGAGTCCGGCCTTCTCGTCGGCTTCGGCGCGGGCCTGATCTCGTTCATTCCCTATATCGGCGCCTCGGTGGGGCTTCTCGTCGGCGTCGCCATCGCCATCGCCCAGTTCCCCGATTGGCTGCCCGTGTTCCTGGTGGCCGGGATATTCATCGCCGGCCAGGTGGCGGAAAGCTACGTGCTCACCCCGAAGCTGGTCGGCGACCGGGTGGGGCTGCATCCCGTCTGGATCATCTTCGCCCTGCTGGCCGGCGGCACCCTTTTCGATTTCACCGGCGTGCTGCTGGCGGTGCCGGCGGCGGCCGTGATCGGAGTCCTGGTCCGCTTCGGGCAGGCCCGATACCTGGAACTGGGCCAGGGGGACGGATGACGGCCCAAACCCAGCTGGCCCTTGAATTCGGGCACCGTCCGGCCCTCTCGGGCGAGGACTTCCTGGTGGCGCCCTGCAACGCCGAGGCCGTCGCCTGGCTGGACCGCTGGCCAGACTGGCCGGGACCGGCCCTTGTCGTCCACGGCCCCGCGGGATGCGGCAAGACCCACCTGGCCCGGGTCTTCCAGGGCATGAGCGGGGCCAAGGCCATCACCCATGAAATGCTCTTGGGCGGGAATCCGCTCGATCTGATGGACGGCGCGCCGGCCGTGGTCCTGGACGGCGCCGAGGAGTATCTCGGGGCTGAAGAGGCCCTGCTTCACCTCTACAACTGGGTCCACCAGGCGGGGGGCCGCATGCTCATGACATCGCTGAGTCCCCCCGCCCGCTGGCGCATATGCCTCGCCGATCTCCGCTCGCGGCTCAAGGCCGCAACGGCGGTCGGGGTCGGGGCTCCCGACGACGCCCTGATCGCGGCGGTCCTGGTGAAGCTGTTCGCCGACCGCCAGCTCAAGGTGGACGAAGAGGTGATCGGCTATATGCTGTCGCGCATGGAGCGCACGTTGGACGCGGCCCGGCGCCTGGTCGAGGCGGTGGACGCGAGAGCCCTGGCCGAGCGCCGCAACATCACCGTGCCCCTGGTCGGCCGGATTTTTCAGCATAGGGAGGACTCCTCATGGATCTAGGAATCGCCGGAAGAAAAGCCTTGGTGTGCGCCGCCAGCAAGGGATTGGGCAAGGCCTGCGCCATGTCGCTGGCGGGCGAGGGCGTGGACGTGACCATCGTCGCCCGCACGCCGGGCCCCCTCGAGGAGACCGCCGGGGAAATCCGCGCCGCCACCCAGGCCGCCGTGACCACGGTGGCCGCCGACATCACCACCGACGAGGGGCGCGCACTCGCGCTGGAGGCCTGTCCCTCCCCCGACATCCTGGTCAACAACGCCGGCGGCCCGCCGCCTGGGGACTTCCGCGATTGGGGCCGGGATGAATGGATCGCCGCCATAGAGGCCAACATGCTGAGCGCCATCTTCCTCATCAAGGAGACGGTGGACGGCATGCGGGATCGCGGATTCGGGCGCATCGTCAACATCACGTCGAGCGCCGTCAAGGCGCCCATCTCCATCCTCGGCCTTTCCAACGGGGCGCGCTCCGGCCTCACCGGCTTCATCGCCGGCGTGGCGCGGGAAAACGTCGGCGACAACGTCACCATCAACAACATCCTGCCCGGTGCCTTCGATACCGACCGGATGCGCGCCAATGTCGCGGCCGTGGCGGAGAAGAAGGGCATTTCCTTCGACGATGCGCTGGCCCAACGCGCCCGGGCCAACCCGGCGGGCCGCTTCGGCGATCCGGCGGAATTCGGGCTCCTTTGCGCCTTCATCTGCGGGGCGCAGGCGGGCTACATCAGCGGTCAGAACCTGCTCATCGACGGCGGCGCCTACCCGGGGACCTTCTGATCGGGATAGCGGCGCCCCGATCCACCCCCGCCGCCGGAAGGAGCGGGGGGCATAAAGAAAACGGCCGTGCGCCGCGCGGGCTTATCGCGTAATTCCACTTACGTGGAAACATACGATAGCTATCAGTCCTCGCCGATGAACTCGGCGATCTTCTCGGTCAGCTGCTCACCCTGTTTCGACAGCTCGTTGGCGGCTTCCAGCACCTGGTCCGCGGCTTGTCCGGTCTCGCTGGAGGCCGTGGTCACGCCGCTGATGTTGGACGTGACTTCCTGGGTGGCGGCGCTCTGTTCCTCCACCGCCGAGGAGATGGTGGTGGCGATCTCGCTGATCTCGGTGATGATGGTGCCGATGCCCTGGATGGCGGTGACCGCGTCCTGGGTGGCCGACTGGATGGCGTTCACCTGGTCGGCGATGTCGTCGGTGGCCTTGGCCGTCTGCTTGGCCAGGTTCTTGACCTCGGCGGCGACCACGGCGAAGCCCTTGCCGGCCTCGCCGGCGCGCGCCGCCTCGATGGTGGCGTTCAGGGCCAGCAGGTTGGTCTGGCTGGCGATGTCGTTGATGAGGTTGACCACCTTGCCGATCTTGTTGGCCGCTGCGGCCAGGCCCCGCACCATTTCGTTGGAGCGCTTGGCCTCCTCGACGGCGTTGCCGGCGATGGTCGCGGACCGCGACACCTGTTGCGAGATCTCGTTGACCGACGCCGACAACTGCTCCGAGGCGGCGGCCACGGCGGCGGCCTGGTTGTTGGTCTTCTCGGCGGTGGCGGACATGGCTTCGGCCGTTGACTGGAGCTTGGTGGCCGAGGTGGCCACCATTTCCGTCACCCCCTTCACCTCGGCGGCGAACTTCACCTGATCGGTGACCAGGCTCCAGGTGAGCATCGGCGCCACGTAGTTGCCGTCCTCGTCCCTGATCGCCGTGACCAGCAGGTCAAGGAATTCCCCGCCGATCTCGATGATGGCCTTGTGGGGCAGGTTGGCGGGATCGGAAAGCAGCTTGCGCTGATGGGCCGGGTCCTTGTGGAAGATGTCGATGCAGGTGCCGACGATCTCGTCGGCCTTCACCGGCAGTACGTGCTCCAGCTGCTTAAGGGTGGTGATGCTGGCCTTGTTGGCGTAGGTAATCTTGAGTTCGTCCAGGTCGCATATCAGGACGTTGACGGGCATGTCCTCGACCATCTGCTTGAACATGTCCGAGGCCCCCTCCAGGGTTCCGACCTCTTGCAACATATCATCCTCGCTGGTGTCTGTGGTTGGTTCCGTTCCGGCGCCGGCGCCGGATTCTTGATCCTTGGCGCCGGCCTCGCCGCCCGCCGCCGCTTCCTCCGCTTCGGAAGCCTGTTCTTCCGTGTCTTCCGCGCCGGCGCCGGTCATGATCCAGGCGAGCAGGGTGTAGACGGTGGACCAGGCGTCCCGTGCCTCGCCGGTGAAGTCGTCCCCCAGGCCCTTCTCCAGCGTCCAAAGCAGGGCCGCGCCCACGGTATCGTAATCGGCGTCCTTGACCCCGTAGCCCACGTGGCGCCGGCCCAGATCCTCCAAGGCGGGGATCAGGGCGCCCACGTCGTCGAGGCCGTTCACCGCCGTCTTGATCATGGTCATCAACTTGCGGCCCTGGGCCTTCATGTCGCCCTTGAACAGGGGCTTGAGATCCGGCGCGATGTCGAACAGGCGGTCGTAGAAAACGGCCGCCGTGTCCGCGGGCCCGGATTCCACCTTGGCGAAGGAATCCTGGACCAACTTGATCTGGGCGTCGTCCAGGACGGGGGCTTCCCGCAAGGCGCGGGAGTCTGGCATCACTTCAGGTATCCCGGGGTCTGGCGTTGTCGGCCCGTTCGCCGGACCTTGCTGGCTGGAAATCACGGCGTCGGAAAAGCGATGACCATGATCCCGGCGGGATGAATCTTCGTGTTAGTCCAGAACTTTACAAGGATAATATCTGAGGGCAACAATTATTATTTCCGGAAAAATCAGCGCTTGATTCCAACTAACCGGATAGCGCTCCAGCTGGCCCGCAAGCGGCCAGCGGGTGTGATCGAAACCCGGTGGGTGGATACCGGGGCTGATTTCCCTCATCCCGAGGTGCCCCGACGGTCCACCACGGACAGCTTTTTGCCCTTGACCGCCAGCGCCGTTTCTCCCTGCCTCAGCCTCAGGGCGTCCGCGCCGAAGACCTCCCGCCGCCAGCCGCCGAGGGCGGGGACTCCGGCGTCGTCGCCGAAAGCCGCGATCGATTCGAGATCGTCCGCGGAGGCGACCAGCTTGCGGGCGACTCCCGCCTCCTCGCAGCGCATCTTCAAAAGCACCTTGAGCAGGTCCGTCACCGGCCCCAGTCCGCGGGGGAGGACGGGCTTGCTGTCGGGCGCCGGGCAGTCCACGTCGGCCACGCCCAGGCCCTTGCCGACCGCTTCCAGGAGCCGGGCGCCGTCCCTGCCTTCCGCCAGGCGGCGTCCCAGGCCGCGGGTGCGCGCCAAGGCATCCACCGTGTCGGGCCGCTGGTGGGCGATTTCCACCAGGGCTTCGTCGCGGAGCACCCGGTTGCGGGGAATGTCGCGGCGTTGCGCGTCGCGCTCGCGCCAGGCCGCCACTTCCCTGAGCACGGCGAGGAAGCGCGGGGTGGCGCGCCGGGCCTTGATCCGCCGGAACCCCTTGTCCGGGTCCATGTCATAAGTCCCGGGCGAGGTGAGCACCGCCATCTCTTCGTCGAGCCACCCTTCGCGGCCGTTGCCCGAGAGCCGGCGCCGGAGCTTTTCGTATGCCTGGCGCAAGTGAGTCACGTCCGACAGCGCATAGGCGATCTGGCGTTCGCTCAAGGGACGGACGGACCAGTCGGTGAAGCGCGAGGATTTGTCGATGCTGGCCTTGGTCAGCTTGGCGATCAGGGTCTCGTAACCCACCTGATCGCCGAACCCGCAGACCATGGCCGCAACCTGGGTATCGAAGACGGGGGCGGGCAGGGCGCCGATCATGTGGTAGAAAATTTCCAGGTCCTGCCTGGCCGCGTGAAAGACCTTGAGGACGCTGTCGTCCATCAATATCTCGATCAGGGGGGACAGGTCCATGCCCTCGGCCGGGGCGTCGATGACACGGGCTTCATCCGGTCCCGCCACCTGCACCAGGCAGAGCTGAGGCCAGTAGGTTTTCTCGCGCATGAATTCCGTATCGACGGTGATGTAGGAGGCGCCGCCCAGGCGCTGGCAGAAGGCGTCCAAGGCGTCGGTGTCGGAGATCATGGGCATGGGCCCGAGCTATACACGGAAACGCGGCGAAGAACAAAGAGGCGCGGCCCGGGCGGATCATTCGTGGCCCCGTCGGGGCACGGGCGGTCATCGCCCTGGCCCGTTTGCGATTGGTTAACTTTTTGGTGCTTAAGATTCCCTTGCGAATCAAACCGATAGAGGGAGTCTCTTCTCATGGCGACGCAACAACAGTCGGTCAAGCCCGGGGACCGGTTTATCAGACTCGGGCCTTACGAAACGGTTTGGGTGGTCAAGCGCCTTCTCGACATGGATGACATGCCGCCCCATCTCCACCTGACGCCCGAGGGATCGGACGCGCGCCTGCTGACGTTCTCGGTGGCGGCCGTGGAGGACGAGAAGTTCTTCAAGAGACTGGGCAACGGGAGCTGAACCATGCCCTTCGCCGCCTGGCTGAGGGAGGGCATGGCGCCGCCCCGGGACGCCTTTCGCCAGGCCGCGAGGCGCATCCCCCTTGCCAGCGGGGCGGCCGCCGAACGGGTCGGGCGACTCGCCCGGGCCGCCGCCGCCAGTCAGGTGAAGTGGCGCGTCCTGGCCATCATCCTGATCCCGGTGGCCGTCTGGATTCACGCCAACCTTTACCGCTACGTGCCGGAGACCGCCGCCGGCTTCGCCTACGAGGTCAGGATCAACCGCATCACCGGCCATTCCTGCATCGTGTTTGAGACCCATCCGGCGCCCGAAAACCTGAAGCGGCTCCGCTGCAGGTGAGCTCCGCCCGGCGGCTCCGGCGGGGTCCCTTGACAAAATCCCCGCGACCGTGTGCTTATGCGCCCGGTGCCGCCACCGGGGCTTTGGCGGTATTCCCTTAAACTCGGATTGCAGCGGTTGAGAGTCGATGGTCATGCATCCCTATCGCACCCACACTTGCGGCGAGTTGCGTCTCGATGATGCCGGCGGCCCGGCGCGGCTGTCCGGCTGGGTCCACCGCAAGCGCGACCACGGCAACCTCCTGTTCATCGACGTGCGCGATCATTACGGCGTCACCCAATGCGTCATCGATGTTTCCAGTCCGCTCTTCGAGATCGCCTCCACCGTGCGCCCGGAAAGCGTGATCACGGTGACGGGCAAGGTGGTCCGGCGATCCGATGACACGGTCAATCCCTCCCTGCCGACGGGCGAGGTGGAACTCACCATGGAGGATCTGCGCGTGGAAAGCCCGGCCGAGACCCTGCCCATGCAGGTGGCCGGCGAGGCCGATTACTCCGACGAGATGCGGCTCACCCACCGTTACCTGGACTTGCGGCGAAAACGCATGCACGCCAACATCGTGTTGAGAAGCGAGATCATCTCCAGCATCCGCCGGCGCATGATCGACCAGGGCTTCCTCGAGATCCAGACGCCGATCCTGACGGCCAGCTCCCCGGAAGGGGCCAGGGACTACCTGGTGCCCAGCCGCACCCATCCGGGCAAGTTTTACGCCCTGCCCCAGGCGCCGCAGCAGTTCAAGCAGCTGCTCATGGTCTCGGGCTTCGACAAGTATTTCCAGATCGCCCCCTGCTTCCGCGACGAGGACGCCCGCGCCGACCGCTCGCCGGGGGAGTTCTACCAGCTCGATTTGGAGATGGCCTTCGTCACCCAGGACGACGTCTTCGCCGCCATCGAGCCGGTGCTCCACGGTTTGTTCGATGAATTCAGCCGCGGCCGCAAGGTCACCGGCTCTCCGTTCCCGCGCATCCCCTACGCCGAAGCCATGATCAAATACGGCACCGACAAGCCGGACCTGCGCAATCCCCTCGAAATGCAGGATGTGACGGACACCTTCAGGGGGTCCAACTTCAAGATCTTCGCCGGCATGATCGAAGGTGACGACAAAGTGCGCGTTTACGCCATTCCGGCGCCCAAGGGCGGCAGCCGCGCCCTCTGCGACCGCATGAACGGCTGGGCGCAGGACGAAGGGCAGCCGGGATTGGGCTATATCATCTTTCGTGACGGTGAAGGCGCCGGCCCCATCGCCAAGAATATCGGCCCGGAGCGGACCGAAAACCTGCGTACCCAATTGAACCTGAAAGACGGCGACGCGGTTTTCTTCGTCTGTGGCGTGCCCAGGGACTTCGTCCAGTTCGCCGCCGCCGCCCGCCACCGCCTGTGCGACGAGCTGGACCTGCTGGAGCCCAACGCCTTCCGCTTCTGCTGGATCGTCGACTACCCCATGTACGAGATGAACGAGGAGTCAGGCCAAATCGAATTCTCGCACAACCCGTTCTCCATGCCGCAGGGGGGCATGGAGGCGCTGCAGACCCAGGACCCGCTCTCTATCCTGGCCTGGCAGTACGACATCGTCTGCAACGGGGTGGAACTCAGCTCCGGGGCGATCCGCAACCACCGTCCCGACATCATGATCAAGGCGTTCGGGATCGCCGGCTACGGGGCGGACGTGGTGGAGGAGAAATTCGGCGGGCTGCTGAACGCCTTCCGCTACGGCGCGCCGCCGCACGGGGGCTCGGCGCCCGGCATCGACCGCATCGTCATGCTGCTGGCCGACGAGCCCAACATCCGCGAGGTCATCGCGTTTCCCATGAACCAGCAG
>JADFTO010000110.1 GCA_022560215.1 Pseudomonadota bacterium
ATAGTCGTAGAAGCCCCGGTCCGTCTTGCGGCCCAGCCAGCCGGCCTCCACGTATTTGACCAGCAGGGGACAGGGCCGGTACTTGGAATCGGCCAGTCCCTCGTGGAGCACGTTCATCACCGCGAGGCAGGTGTCGAGACCGATGAAGTCGGCCAGTTCCAGCGGCCCCATGGGATGGTGGGTGCCCAGCTTCATCGCCGTGTCGATGGCCTTCACCGAGCCCACGCCCTCATAGAGCGTGTAGACCGCCTCGTTGATCATGGGCAGAAGGATGCGGTTGACGATGAAGGCGGGGAAATCCTCGGAGTTGACGGGGGTCTTGCCCAGCTTCCGGGTCAGCTCGCGGATGGTCTGGTAGGTGTCTTCATCGGTGGCGATGCCGCGGATCAGTTCGACCAGCTCCATCAAGGGCGCCGGGTTCATGAAGTGCATGCCGACGAACTTGCCGGGCCGGTCGGTGCGCGCCGCGAGCCGGGTGATCGATACCGAAGACGTATTGGTGGCGATGATGGTTTTCGGCCCGAGGACGGGGCAGAGCTTCTTGAGAATCTCCTTCTTCAGCTCCTCGTCCTCGCTGGCCGCCTCCATGACCAGGTCGCAGGACTTGAAGCCGTCGTACTTGATGCCGGTGGCGATGCGCTTCAGGGCCGCCTTCTTGTCTTTTTCCGTCACCAGGCCCTTGGCCACCCGGCGGCCCATGCTCTTTTCGATGGCGCCCAGGGCCTTTTTCAGCCGCGCCTTGTTTATGTCGACCAGGTAAACGCTAAAGCCCGAGAGGGCGCAGACCTGGGCGATGCCGGAGCCCATCTGCCCGGCCCCGATGATGCCGATTTTCTTGATTTTCAGAGCCATCTCATTCCTCGGATCAATTGCCTCCCGGAGACGTCGTCCCGCCGATCCGAGGCTTTTCCGCCGACGGGGCGACCCCAGGTTAGGAAGGTCTTAAAATTCACTCTAAGTGTCGGATTTTGTTGGCAAATCCTCGCCAGAAATTCATCTCGCACTTGCACAATAAGGGCCCGGGGGCGTCCTGTCAACGGCGCCCGGAGCCTGCCTTCCGGGGCGCGTTTCGGGCCCCCGCCCGGCGCGCCCGGCGATGCGGTGCCATCTCGCTCAGCGCCGCAACGCACCCGGGGGCTGCCCCACCATCCAAGGCTAAAACGAGCGCCTAGCCGGGTAGTGCTCTAGCGGCGGCGGGCGGCTTGGGATAATGTCGGGGGAACCCCGTCCGGCCGGTCCATCTTTCGGTCCCGGGGCGGGAAATAGGAGCGCCACTTCCCGATGGTTCCTCGGCTGCTTGGCCTGAGCACCGCCGTCCCCCCTTTCAAGCTGCGCCAGGGGGATGTCATGGAGCGGGCCGGGGCCCTGTTCGACGAGCGCACCCGGGAAGATCTGGCGCGCCTGCTTCCCGTCTACGCCAACGCAGGCATCGAGACCCGCTACTCCTGCGTCCCCCTCGAGTGGTACGAGGAAAGCCACGGCTGGGCGGAGAAGAACCGGCTTTACCTCGACAACGCCGTCACCCTCATGGAAACCGCCGCCCTGGATTGCCTGGGCGGGGCGGGGCTGGAGGTAACGGACGTGGACACCATCATCTCGGTGTCGTCGTCCGGCATCGCCACGCCCAGCCTGGACGCCCTGCTCGCCGAGAGGGTCGGAATGCGCCGGGATCTGCAAAGGCTGCCCATCTTCGGGCTCGGCTGCGCCGGCGGCGTCCTCGGGCTGGCCCGCGCCGCCGCCATGGCCCTGGCCCTGCCAGGGTCCAAGGTGCTGTTGACGGTGGTCGAACTTTGCGGCCTGACCTTCCGCCGGGCCGACCAGAGCAATAGCAACCTCGTCGCCACCGCGCTCTTCGGCGACGGCGCGGCGGCTGCCCTGGTGAGCACGGATGGCGACGGCCCGGCCCTCGCCTCCTGGGGCGAGCACACCTGGCCCGGGTCGCTCCAGGTGATGGGCTGGCGGGTCGAGGACGATGGCTTCAGCGTGCAGTTCTCCCGCGAAATCCCGGCCATCATCCGCGCCCGCTTCCGCCCCGCCCTCGATGATTTCCTCGGCCGCCAGGGGTTGCGCCTCGCCGACATCGACCATTTCCTCTGCCATCCCGGCGGCGCCAAGGTCATGGACGCCCTGGAACAGGTCTTCGGGCTGTCCCCGGGGAGCTTGGGCCTATCGCGCGACGTGCTCAGGGAGTACGGCAACATGTCGGCGGCCACCATCATGTTCGTGCTGGAGAAAGCGATGGGAGAGGACGGCCGCTCCCTGCTCAGCGCCTTGGGGCCGGGCTTCAGCGCCGGATTCATGATCGTCGAGGGCGCTTAGAGCACCCATGACCGCCCACGACCTGATCATGGGCCTGGTGGTGGTCCAGCGGCTTTTAGAGCTGGCGCTGTCGCGGCGCAACGCCAAGCGCCTCATGGCCCGGGGCGGCGTCGAGGCCGGCGCCGGCCATTATCCGCTTATCGTCGGGCTGCACGCCTCTTGGCTGGCCGCCCTGGCCTTCGCCGTGCCCAGGGAGGTCCCCGTCCAGGTGCCCCTTCTCGTCCTTTACCTGGCGCTCCAGGGGCTGCGCTACTGGATCATGGCGACCTTGGGCGAATACTGGACCACCCGGGTCATCACCGTGCCCGGGGCGGCCCTGGTGGCGGGCGGTCCCTACCGGGTGGCGCGGCATCCCAACTACATGGTCGTCGCCGCCGAACTCGCGCTGCTACCCATGGTCTTCGGCGCCTGGCAAATCGCCGTCCTGTTCACCATCGCCAACGCCGGGGTGATGGTGCTGCGCATCCGGGCCGAGAACGCGGCCCTGGCCGGGCGGCGGGGACGGGCGCCATGAGGGGGCTATCGGTGCTTCGCCGCGCCCGGATAGCGCTCTTGGTCTCGGAATATCAGCGGTTGGCGCCCGGCTTCCACAGCACGTCGTCCGCGCCCCCGTTGTTCAGGTGGCGGGCGAGGACGAACAGGTGGTCCGACAACCGGTTGACGTAACGGATGGCCAGGGGATTGACGGCTTCGCCCTCGGCCAGCCGGGTGATCAGCCTTTCCGCCCGGCGCGTCACGGTGCGCGCCAGGTGCAGATAGGCCGCGGCCGCTCCGCCCCCCGGCAGGACGAAGGAATCCAGGGGCTTCAGGTCCTCGTTCAGGGCGTCGATTTCCTTTTCCAGGCGCTCCACCTGGGCCTCGGCGATGCGCAGGGCGCCATCCTTGCCGCCTTCGGGCGTCGCCAGGTCGGCGCCCAGGTCGAACAGGTCGTTCTGAACGCGCTCCAGCATGGCGTCCGCCTCTCCCATCGTGTGCAGGCGGGCGCAGCCGATGGCGGCGTTGGCCTCGTCCACGGTGCCGTAGGCGGCGACCCTCGGGTCGTGCTTGGGCACGCGCCTGCCGCCGCCGAGGGAGGTCTCGCCGGAGTCCCCGCCGCGCGTGTAGATGCGGGTCAGCTTGACCATGACGTCACGGTCAGAAACATCAAGGCCGCCAGCAAGGCCACGGCCACCCCCTGGAGAAGCACGCGCATCCGCATCAGCCTGTTGGACCAGCGTTTGTTGAAGCGCCCGCCGATGGCCATGGACACGATCCCGGTGGCGAGCACCCCCACCACGCCGGCCATGGCCACGGCTAAGGCGATCATGAGCACGGTTCCCATGGCAGAACTATAGGACCAAGGGCGGCCCCGGGCAAAGGAGGCGGGGAGCCTAAGGGGCCGGCGCCGCTCGCTGCCTGAGCAGGCTTATCGCATGCTTCCACTTAGGTGGAAAATGCTCTAGACGCGAGGGGTGGGCGGAGCCGGATCCTTCTCCGCGGAGCCGACAATCTCTTTATACTCCGTCAGCGGGCCGATGACGGGAATGGGGGTGACGCCCTTGCCGGGGATGTCCGGGTTGGGAACGAGGGGCTTCATGGAGTCGTTCAGGAAATACAGGACCCCGTTCCTGAATTCTTCGCGGATCAGGGCCCAGCTGACGAAGAGGCCGCCGCGGACGTTGTAATTGCGAATGTCCCCGTTGCCGGCCAGTTCCTGGAAGGTGGCGGCCAGGTCGTTGCTCTTGCCGATATAAACCCATTCCGGGCGGACTCCCCCGTGCCAGATGGCGTAAATGCCGCCGATGCCCGACAGCCCCTCCTTTTCCGCGTCCAGCACGATAAAGCGGTGGAAGCGGCCGCCCGGCGACCTCACCCATCCCGGATCCTGGACGGAGGAGATTTGGGGGTCCTTTTTGCTGCCCAAACCGAAAAGCGCCATCTGAGCCTCGAAAAATCCAACTTAAGGTGCCGATAACATAGGAATCACGGCGATCCGTGTCTAGAGCGGGTCAGGAAAAGCCCGTTCGGTTCCGCCGCCACCCCCGGTCAGCCGACGGCACGGGTCGCTTCCCCAAGCCAGCCGGCCGTAAGCGAGTCCACCAGGGGCGCGAGCTCGTCCCGGACCCGGGCGTGATAGGCGTCGAGCCACGCCTTCTCCGCCACCCCGAGCAGGGACGGCCGCACCAGGCGGAGGTCGATGGGGGCCAGGGTCAGGGTCTCGAAACCGAGCATCTCCCGCTCGCCTTCCGCCGGGGCCGGGACGGGCGTCACCGCGACCAGGTTCTCGATGCGGATTCCGTAGGCTCCCGTCTTGTAGTAGCCGGGCTCGTTGGAGAGCACCATGCCCGCCTCCAGGGGCACCCGGTTCGGGACCTTCGAAATCCGCTGCGGCCCCTCGTGGATGCCGAGGTAGCTGCCCACCCCGTGGCCCGTCCCGTGATCGTAGTCGAGCCCCGCCTCCCACAGGGGACGCCGCGCCAGGGCGTCCAGCTGCGAACCCGTGGTGCCCTTGGGGAACAGGGCCGTGGCCAGCGCGATGTGGCCCTTGAGCACCCGGGTGAAGCGCTCGGCCATCTCCTCGCTGGGCTCGCCGATGGCCACCGTGCGGGTGACGTCGGTGGTGCCGTCCAGGTACTGGGCCCCCGAATCCACCAGGTAAAGGGTCCCCGGCTCCAGGTGGCGGTTGGACTCCTCGGTGACATGGTAATGCACGATGGCGCCGTCCTCGCCGGCCCCGGAAATGGTGCAGCAGCTCAAGCCCCGGAAATGCTCCCCCTGCCGGCGGAAGGACTCCAGGCGGCGGGCGGCCGAAATCTCCGTCACCGCGCCCGAGGGGGCCTCCCGGTCGAGCCAGGCGAGGAAACGGGTGAGCGCCGCGCCGTCGCGCTTGTGGGCGGCGCGCATGCCGTCCAGCTCGACGGGGTTCTTGCATGCTTTCGGCAACTGGCAGGGGTCGGGTCCGGGCGAGATGGCGGCGCCGGCCTTCTTGAGGCGGCCGTGGATCCACTCGGGCGCCAGATCTAAATCCAGGCGCACGGAATCCTGCGACCGCCCGAGCCTGTCCAGGGCCGGGCCCAGCGCCTCCGGCCTTTTCAACCCGACGCCCTTGCCCAGGAGCCCGTCCTGGCCCGGCGGCAGCTTGCGGGGGTCCATGAACAAGCTCACCGAGGCATCGGCCTTGATGATGGCGAAGCCCAGCGCCAAGGGGGCGTAAGGCACGTCGCCGCCGCGCAGGTTCAGCAGCCAGGCGATGGAATCAGGGGCGGTGAGCACCGCCGCGTCAACCTTGTCCTCCTTCATGGTTTCGGCCACGTCCCGGCGCTTGTCGGCCGCCGACCGGCCGGCGAAGGCGATGGCGTGGGAGACCACGGGGGCGATGGGCGGCGGCGGCTGATCGGACCAGACGGCGTCCACCGGGTTATCGGCCTCGGCCACCAGGGTGGCCCCGGCCTTCCCGACCGCGGCCACGAAGCGGGCCACCTGATTGGGGGTGTGCAGCCAGGGATCGTATCCGAGCCGCTGGCCCCGGCCCATGTTGCCGGCGATCCAGCCAGAGGGCGGCCGCTCGGTGAGGTGATGGCACTCGAAGGCGGCCCCGTCCACCTGGGCCTTGGCCTGGAGGGTATAGCGGCCGTCCACGAACAGGGCGGCGCGGTCCCTCAACACCACGGCGAGCCCGGCGCTGCCGGTGAAGCCGGTGAGCCAGGCCAGGCGTTCCGAACGCCCGGCCACGAATTCGCCCTGGTGCTCGTCGCCTCGCCCGACGATGAAACCGTCGAGACGGCGGCGCTTCAACCGGCGGCGAAAGGAATCCAGCCGGTCCGCGCCGTCCCGGCCGCCGCCGCCGGCGGCCGCCGCCATCTCGTCCCGGAGGGCCTTGAGCTGGCGCTCCAGTTCGGTGCCCGAGCCGATGAGGGCCGTCCAGGCGCCGGCGTCCGGGGCCTCGGGCGCCGCGATCACGCCCCCGATCAGGTCCCTGGCCTCGGCGGCGGCGTAGGGTGATCCGGCCCGCTTCAGCAGGCGCTCCAGCGTCTCGTCACCCAGATAGTTCATGGCTCCCGGTATCCTTGTCCGCCGCCAAAGTTAGGAGCCGGAAGCCGGCCAGGCAAGGGGGCTTGCGGTGGCGCGGTTTCCGGCGAGCCATGCGTTTTGCAAATTGCTGCACTGCAACAACTGCGATTGTCCCGGCGCCATTCCCGACTATGATCTATCCAGGAAACCCCCATCGGTGGAGGCGGGAACCGCCTTATCGACAACCACGAAGAGGTTCAACATGCCACGGAAAACCGATAAAACCCACGCCTTGTACGAAGAGCCCCGGGCCTACGGCTCGATCGAGGCTCAGCGCTTTATGGCCGAGGCCTCCTACCTGAGGGCAAAGACCCTATCCTGGCTGCTCGGCCGGGCGATCCGGTGGGCAGGCGGTGTCGTCAACGCTTTGGTGACCGCGGTGACGGAGGGAATCCGCCTTCGCCGCGCGTACGAGGAGCTCATGGCTCTCGACGACCACATGCTGGCCGACATCGGCATCAGCCGGGACGAGATCCCGCAAGTGGTTGCCAGGTCCGCCGTCCACGGCGGGTCTCCCGCGGACGTGCACATTCTTAAACCCGCCCAGGACCGGACCCCGGACGCCCCCGCAGACGAGACGGACAGGCCGCTGGCTGCCTAGCGCGCTATCCAACCAGCCGGATAGCGCTCTAGCCGCCGTCCTTGGCGGCCCTGGCGTAGCCCTTGGTCTTCATGCAATGGGCGTAGAGGGCCCGCGTGCGCTTTCCGGCCTCGAATCGGGCCATGGCGTCCTGCCATTGGTCCGGCTGGCCGATATCCTGATCCCGAATGTACTCCTTCTCGGCCTTGGCCTCGGCCCGGCTCCTGCATTCCGCCCTGTCCAGGGGCCAGCGGCCGGGGTCCAGGTTCGGGTTTTCCCAGCCCCCCGGGGCGGCGGCGCAGGCGGTGGCCAGCAAACAGGCGAGGACGGCGGGGGCTTTCACGGCTCCTTCCCTCCCTTCAGGCTGATTTCCCAGACCCGGTCCGCCAGCCCGGCCAGTTCATCGTAGGTCCAGGTGCCGTTGTCGTTGAGACGCCGGGCCAGGTCGCCGGGCACCGCGCCCAGGCCGTTGCGGGCGCCGGCGATGGCCCCGGTCATGGCGGCGGTGGTGTCCACGTCGCCGCCGACGGCGATGGCGGTGCAGATGGATTCCCAGTAATCGTCGGGACTCCTGAGAAAAGCGTAGAGACTCCAAATCACGCTGCCCACCACGTAGGGCGAGATGCCCTGCCAGGCGTCCCGGTAGCCGGGCTGCAGGCCGGCGCGGGAGATGGGGCCCACGGCCCCGGCGGGGGCGAGATCCAGCCACTGGCCCAAGTCGCGGAGCGCCCCGGCCATGGCCGCGTCCAGGGGATCGGCCCAAGCGGCCAGCCGTTCCGGGAAAAGGGACGGGGCCGTGCCGTCGAGCGCCAGGGACACGGCGCCCGCGATGGCCACGGCGCCGGCGGCGCAGCGGGGATCGGTGTGCGTGATCCGTCCCTGGTCGACGGCGGCGCGGGCCAGCGCCCCGCCGTCGCTTGAGAACATCAACCCGATGGGGCCCGCCCGCATGGCGCTGCCGTTGCCGGCGGACGGCGGCGGCGTGCCCGCCCCCTGCCAGGGGACGCCGTCGGCCAGGCGCATGGCCGCCTCTTCCGTCGCCCGTCCCTTACCCACGATGCGTCCCTCGGTGAAGATGGCGGCGACCCGGGCCGCGTAATCGGCGGCATCGAACTCCCCCCGGGCCGCGTAACTCTGCATCAGTTCGCGGGCGAGCTGGGAATCGTCCGAATACTGGCCGAACGGGTAGGGACCGCGCCGGCCTTCATGGGCCCGCCCGCGTTTAAGCACCTTTTCCACGTAGGCGGCGCAGACCGGCGGCGCCTCGCCCTCGACGATGAAGCCCAGCGCGTCGCCCAGGCACTGGCCGATCAGGCAGCCCCGGAAACGGTCCCGGCTGGTGGCCGCCGGTGTCATCCCCGGGGGTCGCCATCCCCGGCGGCGCGGGCCTCGGTCATGGGCTCGGGGGCGGGCTCGGGCCGGCTTTCGATGGTGCGCCGGATGAGGGCCCGGACGGGGCCCGAATCCCATTCGGCGGGACCGACGACGCGGCCCACCTCGTCGCCGTCCGCGTCGATCAGGAGCGTCGTCGGCAGGCCCCTCACGCCGAGCTTGCGCATCAGCTTCGCGCCCCTGTCCACGAGCACGTCCAGGTTGGCGATGCCGTGCTTGCGGTAGAAGGTCTCGACCATGCTTGCGCCGCCCCGGTCCACCGACAGCGCCAGGACCCGGATGCCGGGCATCCTGGCCTGAAGACGGTCGAGGGCCGGCATCTCGCGGACGCAGGGCGCGCACCAGGGGGCCCAGAAGTTCATGACACCGC
>JADFTO010000111.1 GCA_022560215.1 Pseudomonadota bacterium
CTGGCCAAGGGACGGCGGTTCCTGAAACCGCTCGATATGGGATGCGGGTCCGGCATTCTGGCGCTGGCCATGGCCAAGACCTGGCGGGTGCCGGTCATCACCAGCGACATCGACGACGAGGCGGTGCGGATAACCGGCCTGAACGCCGGGATCAACGGCGTCGGGCGGCTGGTGCGGACGGCCTGCGGGCCCGGCTACCGGACCCGGGCAGTGGCCAGGGGCGGGCCTTATGATCTGATTGTCGCCAACATCCTCGCCCGCCCGATCCGCGAGATGGCAGGCGACCTGGCCCTTCACCTGGAAAGGCGTGGCGTCGCCGTGGTGTCGGGATTTTTGGAACGAGACGGGGCCTCGGTGCTGGCCCGCCACCGGGCCTATGGACTGAAGCTGGCCCGCCGGATCACCATCGACAGTTGGCAGACCCTGGTCATCATCCGCTGAGCGCGAGAGGACCCGGGGCGGCCGGATAGCGCCCTAATTTTTACGAACGAACAGGAAGTCGCCGCCGCCATGGCCGGCGTTCTTGACGTCGGAGTATAGAGGCGTCTGATCGGCGGCAACCATCACCGGGCGGCGCACCTTGTTGAACAACTGGGTGCCGTCCAGGACAAATTCCCGGTTATCCCTGAGAGCGGCGATAAAGGCCTTGGCGAAGGGCGAATGGCCGCCGCCGCCCTTGTCCGCCACCGGCTCCATCCCGCCACGAACAACCCCAAGGCCACTGTGACTCATAGCGTTCCGGTCTTCATAGCCACAGCTACCAAGATTACTTTGCCATATTGCCAGGCGATACCGCTTGAGCTCGTTCCACCCCACGGTTCCGTCGGCGTTGCCGAAGGGCGTGGCGATCGCCGCAATCATCGAAAGGAGACGCTTTCCGCGACCTTGGCAAGAAGGCTGGGGGGAAAGGGGATGGGCGTTGACGGCGGATCCATGGGGGGCGGCCCAGAACTCTGTCCCCCGTATGCCGATGGTGGCGACGGGGGTCCTGACGAGAAAGGCAATCCGGTTGATCCGCGCGATGATCCCGCTGACGATCTTGAAGGCTCCTGTGTGGAGGCGGAATTTGGCGACTCCCGAATCGCCCTGGTAGTCGTAGTCGTTGATGGCGAAGGTCGTCTTGTCCCCAAGGGTGAGGATCGTGTCGTCCTTGAGGCGCATCTCTATCCGTCCGCCGTCCCCCGTGCTGATCACGTCGCCGTCGAGCACGTCCATGTCGAGGGCGAGGGGATTCCTCACCCCGTCCCTGACGACGAAGGCGAGGCCCTTCAACCGGGAAACCTTGCCGGCAACTGTCCCTTCCACTGCGGACCACCCCGCCGGCGGCCACGCCAAAAGGAGAATGAGGACGATCGGACTCCAGCGCAAGGAAGACAGGGGCGAGAGTGCCACTCGGGACCGAGCCCCCGCCGAAAGCGATCGGACGCCGTGTCCGCCGTTCGGCGCCTGACGGGCGTCGTCGGTCATGATGCCCTTCGGGCCGCTCAGCCCGCCCGTCCGGATGGCGGGGCTCGTTTTGTCTTTCGAGTCGTCATTCCACCACCAGCACAATGACATCTCGCTCGTTGGGGTTGCCGGTGGTGTCCCTGATGGCCATGCGGATACGGTGATTGCCCGTCGGCAGATCGGCCTCCTCCACGTTCAGCCTCGTCCCCTCGACGTATTCCCGGAGCCTGTCGGTGATGTCGATGTCGAAAAAACCGATCAACGTCACCTTGAGGGTCTCCATGGCCGGCGGCAGCCCGCTCCTGCCCGGCTCGAAGGAGACCTGGATCTTGACCGGAGAGCGCACGCGTTCAAGCGCCTTCGGATTGCTCACGACGATAAGCGGCCCCGGCCCCTCCACCGCGGCCACGGGTTCCCTGAAATCACCCTCGGGCATGCGGGCCCTGGCCGTTTCCTCTGGCGTTATAAGCCATTTGCCGCCCGCCGAAACCACGCCCGAGAAGGAGAAGACGAGAACGGCCGCGAGAAACGGCCACCGATGCCTTATTCCCATTTCACGAGTCCTGGTGCCCTTCAATTAGACTTACGAGCCCGCTTGATTTCGTCTTCCAGTTCCTGGAACGCCTTGGAGGCGCGCAGTCTCCCCTGGAGGATTTTGCTCTTCTTCACTTGTTCGAGAAGAATGCGGTTTGCTTTTCCGACCGGATACTGGAGGAGCACATAGGCCCGATACTGTTTTCCCTGCGGCACCACCTTGGCTTCCACTTGGCTGTAGCCGGCGACGTTGACCTCGGTGATGAGGTTGGTGGTCACCCGTTCCACTTCCGTCACCACTTCGGTATCCTCGCCGCCTCCGATCTCGGTGACGAATTCCTTCATCTTGCTGCTGAGCAGGCCGTTGATCCGGTCGGCCAGGGTGCGTTTGGCGTTCAGGGTGCCCTTGTCCATGGCCAGTTGGAGGTCCGGCGAGGTGGCGGTGCCGGCGGCATAGACGCTGTGTTCGTCCGTGGGCAGATTCAGGAACCAGGACGGAAGCTCATCGACGGTCTCTTCGACCGCGTCAACCTTGGCCTCTTCCTTTTCCTTCTGTTCCTGATAGACCGCCGCCGGCGTTCCCGGTTGCGCCGCGCAGCCGGCGATGAGAATGCCCGCTAGCAGAAAGGGCAATGGCCTGGTCAATGTGTCAAACTTGTACATCTTTTCCGTCTCCTTTGGTGAGTGCTTCCAATGCCTCCTCGAGGACCTTGATTTCTTCGTTCACGTCGATTCCCCGAGAGGCGAGGTCTTTCAAATCCGCGGTGGCTTTTTCCGCCTGGCCGTAATTGCCGGTCTTGAGATAGGCCAGTCCGGCACCATAGAAATGCTCGGCGGCCCCCTCCAGTTCACCCTGGTTGAACAGAGTCACGCCCGTATTATAGAAGGCGAAACCGTTGGTCGGATCCCGGTCCAGCGACATCCTGTAGGCGGCCAGGGCCCGTTCGTCGTTCCCGCGCAGGGAATTGAGATAACCGAGGGCGTTGAAGTAATCGGCCCGGCTGTCGTCCAAGGCAACCGCCCGCACGATCGCTGAATCGGCGCCATCCAAATCGTCGAGCTTGATCAGAATCCGGGCTTTGAGGAAATGCAGGCCGTGATCGCCGTCGTTCAGGCTTAGAGATTTGTCGGCGTAACCGAGGGCGCCGGTGTAATCGCCCCGATCGACCAGGTAGCGGGCGTAGAGGGATGGGCCTGAGGGATCGTCGGGCGCAAGCTTGATCAATGCCTCATGGAGCCGCCGCGTGCCCTTGTCGTCGAAGCGCCGCGCGTCGATGGCCTCGAGCAAGGCCGTCTTTTGGACATCCCGTGGTTTGCCGGCAAGGGAGGCGATCAATTCTTCGGCCGATTCGGGCTGCTTGGGAGTTTTGCGCTTGGCCACCAATCCCGGCGACAGGGGCTCATCGAGAACGGCGATAAGGTTGTCGGGAATGGTCTTGACCAGGCGGCGGGCCAGATCGTCGATCACCCGGAAGACTTGTTCCTCGTTCAGGTTTGAGGCCGCCTTGATGAACCCCATGGCGAGGCCGATGGGCGATAAGGGGATATCACCACCGTGACTTCTCGCCACATGTTGCCCTTCCCAGAGGAGCCGGCCGTCGGCGGCGCGGATCATCCTCAGCTCGGCGCCGACGGAGAGCCGGGAATAGACGCCGAGGTTGATGGAGCCGTATTCGGTGACCTCGCCTAAAACCAGGGTTGCGCAACCCAGTTTGTCACCGACGAGGGCAAAATCGTTCCTTTCCGTCTCCTCCATCTGGCCGAGGACGAAATCCACTCGGGGGATTTCCACGTCCCTTTTGCCCTGTGGGGACAGATGGGCGTAAAAGGCGCGGCGCACGGATTCTGTCTGATCGAGGGAGATGCCGTCAGCCGTCGACTCCCCCTCTTCCGGTGTCTCGAAGGGAAGGACGGCAACGCAGTCCGGCGGATCGGCGTTATAGTCCTCGTAGACGTGGAAGACGACCGTGGAGAAGGGATTGGCGAAATTGTTCCCGTCACCATCGGCCTTGTCGACATAAGTGGGTCCGGCGCAGCCCGCCAGGAAAGCACCAAGAGGGATGACGGCGATGCGAAGGGCCCGCATCATTCCGGTCTCACCACATTGTATAGCTTCCTCACTTCCCGCCGGTCCTGGCGGGGTATTTCCAGCAGACGGCCCTTGAGTTCATCGAAGCTGTAAGTTTGCTTGAAAGTTATGGGTTTTCGGGTTCCGATCACCATCAGATATTCGTCGGCCAGTTTCTTTTTCCCGTCCAGTCCTTCTGGAAAACCGATCCACATGCTGTACTTGGCGCTGCCTTTCCTGGTCGGTATGTTTTCCGGTCCCAGAAACCTGTTGGCCTTGTCGTACTCATTGGGGAAGATTCTCCATACTTGACGTTCCGACTTCTCGTAGGGCAACCACTGAAAGACACTGATGAACATGGGCTGAGTGGGCTCGACGCTTATCACCAGGGGCTCTCCATGGCGGAAGGTAGTCCTGTTCAAGCGGACGGTCATGTCGAAACCTGGATCCGGACCTTCCCCCGAGGGGCCTTCCACATCGGCCTCCAGGCTGATGGTGCATTTTGGGAATCCAGGTTTGCGGACAACGTTTCGTTTCTTGTTGCGAATGTCCTGAATGACGCCGTCCATCGTGCTCCAGGTCAGGCGGTTAAGATCGCAGTCGGCGGCGTCCTGATGTTCTTTACAGATAAGTTGCTCTTCACTGGAAAGGCGTTCCCCGGTGACCTTCCTTATGGCATCCTTGCGCGCCTTCTGAAGGGCCAATTCACAGGCTTCGTTCTCCGAAATATCGGGCCCGAAGATCCACTCTCCTTTGCCCTCGACCCATTCCGCGGAAGCGGAGCCGAAAACCATGAGAAGACCCAAAAGAAACGGTGCAAGGCGGAGTCTCATCTTCGGATGATCATTTCTTGGCCAGGACGGAAACGATGAGGACCACGCTCGGCAGCCTCACCTGATAGAGGTCCTCCAGGCTCATTTCCCGTCCGCCGGACGGTCGGTCGGGGGGAGCGGCCTTGTTCAACAGATCGAAGACCCGACTGATCTTGATGGCGATGTTCACGTCCTCGGGCAGGATTCCGGTTTTTTCGTAGAACTTGGTCGTCGCCAGCTTGGCCACCGCCACCCCGATGACGTTGCCAACGCGGTCGAACACCGGTCCGCCGCTGTTTCCCTGGTTCATTTTCGAGGTGATGAAGAACGTCCTTGGATTGTCCCCGAGACCCGAGGTCTTGCTGACGATTCCCTCGGTCAGGGACGGAACCGTGGTGCCGAGGACGGAAGCCATGGGGAATCCCATGACCACCGCCGTTCGCCCGGTTCGCGGATCGGACATGTTTTGATAGGAAATGCCGTAGCCCTCGGGGTACGGGGTGGTCAACTCCAGGATCGCCAGGTCGTCCTTCTCTCCGACGGCGATGACCTTTGCCTTGCGGACTTCGCCGGTTCCGCTGCGCACGAATACGTCGATCGCCCCCTTGATCACGTGGCGGTTGGTGACCACGTGAGTGCCCGCCCCGATGATGAAGCCGCTCCCCTGGCTCAGGGCATGTCCCCGGGGAAGCTTGAAGGGCTGTGGGCGGTCAAGAATGATGGCCCTGGGCGTGGTCCTGGGCGTGGCCTTGGGTGTCGTTTGTGGCGGGGCCTGGGGTTGAGGGGTGGCGACCGGCTTGCGGCTGTACTCACCACGGGGATCGACGTCTTCGATCCAGGTCTTGATGGCGTCCGAGCGATAGGCGTTTCCCTTGAACTTGAAAGCCCGGGCGGCGGCGGCACGGTGGCGTAATCCTTCCGGCTTGCTTCCATGATTCCAGAGGATTTGGCCCAGCAGGTCGCCGACCTCGGCGGCGGATGGGTGCCGGCCGAGAAAACCCTTGAGCATTTTCGTGGCCGCCTTGGGCTCGCCACGGTCGGTGAGGAAAGCCGCATAGGCCGCGGCCACGATTTCGCTATCTGGCTGGTCTCGCAGGAGAGTGCCGAACCGCTGACGCGCTTTTTCCACCAGTCCGGTCCGGTCGTCCGCCTTGGCCAGCACGAGATGGGCGTCGATCAAGTCCGGGTTGGTCTTGAGTGTCGTCCGTGCGTGGGTGCGGGCCCGGGAGAGGCGCCCCAGGGCGAGGGTCGCCCGAGCCATGCCAAGATAGGCGTCGGCGTCGTCCATGGTGGAGAGTGCGACGCCCTCGAACATATCAAGGGCCTTGGCCGGCTTGCCGATTCGCAAATAGATATTGCCGAGCAGAACATCGACCTTGGCCGCGATCTTGGGCGTACTGGCGTCGATGGACTTGAGCAGGCTCAGCGCCTCGCCCAGATGCTCGATGGTGATGAGTTGTTCGGCCCGCTTGAGGGATTCGGTTGCTTCACCGGCCTTCGGGGCCGCCGCCGCGGCGCCCGAAATCCCCCACCACATCAAGACCGCAAAACAGATCCCGAGAGCTTTTTTCATTTGCCGCCCCTCCCTTGCGGGAAAAGTCTACATGAATTGCATTCCGCCCGCAAAAATGGGTGCCCGTGATGGATCAAGGGGGAGAAGCAACCGAGGAAGACATCCTTGGCCGGAACCCGGCGGGCATGGGCCTTGGATTCCAATCGAAGGTTATCCGCGATCGGCTGGCCCGCCGCCGCGCCAGTCCGCGAGGGATGCGGTTAGCACGGCGCCAAACAGGATCACGGCCCAGGAAAGATACATCCACACCAGGAATATCGGCACCGTCGACAGGGCGCCATAAATGGTCCTGTATTCCGGGAAATAGACGAGGTACATGCCGAAAGCCCAGCGCAGTATGGAGAACAGAATCCCGGCCGCGACGCCCCCGGCAATGGCGTTGCGCCACGCCACCGTGCGGTTGGGGACGACCGCGTAGAGCAAGGTGAAGGCGGCCACGGCGATCAGTGCCGGGACGACCCCGCCGAGCCGCCCCAAGGGCCGGGTGAAGGCGTCGAATCCCGCCATGGCCGGGATATTCGTGGCCAGCAATATGCTGGCCCCCACGACGAGCGGTCCCAGGGTGAGCACGGCCAGGTAGACCAGGAGCCGGGCCACCAACCGCCGGGGCCGCGGCACCCGGAAGATGGTGTTCAACGTCGATCCGATGGTCGCCAGCAGCATGACCGCGGTCACGACCAGACCGGCGATGCCAACGGTTGTCAGGCCCCCGGCGTTGTTGACGAAACCGTCGAAAGTGTCCGCCAATCTCTCGCCCGTATCAGGCATGAAGTTCTTGAAGACGAAAGCCTGGATTTCCTCGCGTACGCCCTCGAACACGGGAAACACCGCCAGGACGGCAAACGCAATGGCGGCCAGCGGCACCAGGGCCAGGAGCGACGTGTAGCTGAGTGTGGCGGCGATACCCAGACACCGGTCGTCGACGAAACGCTTCCACGCATAGGCCAAAAATGCACGGCCTTGCTTGAGCCAAGACTGCGCCACAGGCTCAGTGGACATCCATCGTGTTTCCCGCAATTAACCGCCCCGTCGCCATTGTATCGGCTCGTTTCAAGCCAGCTTGTCCCCTTCTTCCCAGGACCCAGATGCCCAGTTTCTCAAACTAAACATTTGGATCCGGTTAAGGGGGGCAGGCCAGGGACGATTGGCCGAACTCGATACCCTTAGGCGGCGTTGCGAAAATGTTCGAATAAAGACCATGCTCCAATGGCGATAAAGCCAATGCCCGCAATTAACTTCAACGGAAGCATGTCGAGATAACGGGCTCCCAAATTTCCTGCCAGAACGGCTAGCCCGGTCGCTAGGACCAGGGCTGCCGATGCCGCGAAGAATACCAAATATGGGTTCACGTCCTTGCCGCTGGAAAACAGCAAAACGGCAAGCTGCGTTTTGTCACCCAACTCGGCAATGAATACCGCGGCAAATACGGCGGCAAGTTTCAGCATTTTATGAATCTCCTTAGGGACGATGATGATCGTATACACCCATGAATAAAACCCCGCCACCAAAGGCGGGAATATAAACGCTTGGGGGCATTTCGCTCCCGCATGATTCCCTGGTGATTCTATGGGCTGGGGAAAGGTCGGGAGCTAAGAAGCAGAGTCGAACGCCTGACTTGACACCACACCGTGGACCCGCTTTAAATCGTTTATCGTCGATTTACGATTAAGGTCGTTGCGATGCACAGCGCTTCTTTCAGAATTTCGTCAGCGCCGCCTGCCTGGCGGATTAGGTGACGCTCGGTCACCGTCGAGTCGAGCAGCGCCTGCAGCGCGCGCAGCGGCGTGAAGCGGTCGAAGGTGAGGTCGACGAGCTCCGTCGGGTCCACCGTGCCGCGCGTGATCCACCTCGGCCCGGCCGGCAGGATCACCTCGTCGAGGTGCTCGGTCACGGTCATCGCCAGCAACTCGAACGCGTGTACCACGTCGCCGGAGTCGTAGACCAGCTCGCAGAGGCCGGGCCCGTTGAGCTCCATAATCGCGCCCTCGCACAGCACCTCACCCCGGTACTCGCGCGTCGAATGCACCTCATCTAAGGTGGCGATCCGGTACTCGTCGATCGTGCCGTCCTCGAACTCGAGGCGCACGACGCGGCGCTTCGCGATGTATTCCCACACGTCGGCGTTGCGCGGGAAACCTGCCCGCAGTTCCTCGCGGCCGTTCACGGTGATGAAGTCCTCGAGCAGCGAGGCGCCGGGCACGGTGTAAAGGTGCGAGCCGTTTGCCCCTTGAAAATCACTCCAGATCTGTAAGCCGTCGTCGCGAA
>JADFTO010000112.1 GCA_022560215.1 Pseudomonadota bacterium
ACTTCATCGCCGCCCTCGAAGGGGCGTCCGCCGTGCTGGCCGCCCTGGACCGGCGCCGGCGCACCGGCGAGGGCGCCTATATCGACGTGGCCCAGTACGAAAGCGGCCTCACCTTCCTGGCCGGCGCCTTCTGCGACTACCACGCGACGGGGCGGATCGCCGAGCGTTCCGGCAACGACGACGCCCAAGCCGCGCCCCACGGGGCCTACCCCTGCCGGGACGATCAATGGCTGGCCTTGTCGTGCTGGAGCGACGAGGAATTTACCAAATTGGCGGAATGCGCCGGTCACGCCGAATGGGCGGCGGAGGCGCGTTTTTCGGACGCGGACGCCAGGCGCGCCAACAAGGCGGAACTGGAAGAGGCCATTGCCGCCTGGAGCGCCGGCGAGGAGGCCGGCGAGGCGGCCGCCGCCCTCCAGGCGGCAGGCGTGCACGCGCACCGGGTCAACACCATCGCCGATCTGTTCGGCGATCCCCAGCTCGGCCACCGCCGCACCTGGCGGGTGCGCCCGCACCCGGAAATCGGCGACCAGTCCTACTACTTCCCGGGCTTCGATTTGTCGGAGACGCCGGGCGACGTGACCCAGGCGGCGCCGGTTCTGGGCCAGGACAACGACCTGGTCTTCCGCGACTTCCTGGGGCTGACGGAAGAGGAATACCGGGACTACCAATCCAAGGGCGTGATCTGACCGCCCCTACAATCAGAATGTCCTCTTTAATCGAAAACCCCGCCCCGGAAGGGCGGGAACGAGGGCTGTTGACGGCTAAAGGGGTAATATGGTACTAAATTACTGAATAAGGCCGGATCCCTTACGGACTGCAAAGGAAGGAGTGAACGCCATGGCAGGCTCCGCGCATCGTTGGCTGATGAACGCCGTCGATGAACCGATGGTCAAGGAGGCGTTCGATCCCCCGTCCCCCGCCGCCGGCGAAGTGGTGGTGGAGATCGCCGGCTGCGGGGTCTGTCACACCGATCTCGGCTTTCTTTACCAGGGCCTCCGCCTCAACCATTCCCTGCCGCTCGCCCTCGGCCACGAGGTCAGCGGCCGCATCGTGGACGGGGGCCCCGGCACCGAGCAGTGGTCGGGCCGCGCCGTCATCGTGCCGGCGGTGATTCCCTGCGGCGACTGCGACCACTGCCGGCGGGGCAAGGACACCATCTGCCGCAACCAGGTGATGCCCGGCAACGACATCCACGGCGGCTTCGCCACCCACATCACGGTGCCCGCGACCGGCCTCTGCCCCGTGGACGAGGACCGCCTCGCCGCCGCCGGCATGGGTCTGGCCGACGTTTCCGTGATCGCCGACGCGGTCACCACCCCCTATCAGGCGGTGGTTCAGGCGGGCCTGGAGCGAGGCAGCCTGGCCGTGGTCGTCGGCATCGGCGGCATCGGCGGCTACGCGGCGCAGATCGCCGCCGCCTTCGGCGCCACCGTGGTCGCCGTCGACATCGACCAGGACAGGCTGGACGCGCTTTCAGCTCACGGGGTCGCCAAGACCTTCAACACCCGGGACATCGACGGCCGGGAGCTGAAGAAGGCCATTACCGGCTTCGCCCGTGACAGGGACCTGCCGGCGACGGAATGGATCATCTTCGAATGTTCCGGCACCACCGCCGGGCAGACCACCGCTTACGGCCTCCTGGTTCACGGGGGCACCCTCTGCGTCGTCGGCTTCACCATGGACAAGGTGGAAATCCGCCTCGCCAACCTCATGGCCTATCATGCGCGGGCCCTCGGCAACTGGGGATGCGCGCCCAAACTCTACGCGGACGCGCTGGACCTTGTCCTCGACGGAAAGATCCACATCCTGCCCTTCGTCGAGCACCATCCCCTGGAAGAGATCAACGCCGTTTTCACCGCCGTTCACGCCCATGAGCTGAAACGGCGCGCCATTCTCATTCCAGACCCGGGAGGGAGCGCATGAGCAAGAAAACCGCAGACATATCGGAAGCCACACGGCCGGACGATCTCAAGGACCACAACATCGTGGCCCACACCGTGGTCCCCGGCATCCTAGTTGAGAAGCGCCCCGCCAGGGCCCCGGACGGATCGGAAGTGCCAGGGCTGTTCAACGCCTGGATCACGCTCGACAATCCGCAGCAGTACAACTCGTACACCACCGAGATGGTCAAGGGCGTCATCCTGGCCTTCCGCGAAGCCTCCAACGCCCGCGACGTGGTCTGCGTGGTCTTCACCGGCAGCGGCGACAAGGCCTTCTGCACCGGCGGCAACACCAAGGAATACGCCGAATACTACGCCGGCAACCCGCAGGAATACGGCCAGTACATGCGGCTTTTCAACGACATGGTGAGCACGATCCTGACCTGCGACAAGCCGGTGATCTGCCGGGTCAACGGCATGCGCATCGGCGGCGGCCAGGAAATCGGCATGGCCTGCGATTTCTCCATCGCCCAGGACCTGGCCCGTTTCGGCCAGGCCGGGCCCAAGCACGGCTCGGCGCCGATCGGCGGCGCCACCGACTTCCTGCCCGTCATGATCGGGGCCGAGCGGGCGATGGTGTCGGGCGTCCTCTGCGAGCCCTTCTCGGCGCACGCCGCCTACCGTCTGGGGATCATCATGGACGTGGTTCCGGCCCTAAAGGTCGACGGGGACTACGTCGCCAACCCCCTGGTGGTCACCGACCGCATGGTCGACGAATACGGCCGCTTCGTGTTCGGGGAATCGAAGACGGGCGAGGCGCTGGCGGCAGGCAAGGCGCTCCTGAAACGGGGCCAGGTGGACCTCGGACTGCTCGATGAAAGGGTGGACGCCCTTTGCGCCAAGCTGCTGCTGACGTTCCCCGAATGCACCAAGAAGACCATCGAGGAATTGCGCAAGCCCAAGCTCAACGCCTGGAACTCGAATAAGGAAAATTCCCGCGCCTGGCTGGCGCTCAACATGATGACGGAAGCCATGACCGGATTCCGCGCCTTCAACGAGGGCACCAAGGAGACCGGCCGGGAGATCGATTTCATCGCCCTGCGCCAGGCCCTGGCCAAGGGCGCGCCGTGGACGCCCGAGCTGGTGGAAAGCCTGATGCCCAAGAAGAAGGAATGACCATGGCTGACGACCCCCTGAAGGTGTGGAGCGAGCGCGACGGCGCCCTCCTTCGCCTGCGCCTCGCCCGGCCCAAGGCCAACCTGATCGATGCGCGGATGATCGCCGCCCTGTACGCCGCCCTGGACGAGCCCCGTGCGGACCGCCGCGGCGTCCTCATCGATCACGAGGGGCCCCATTTCAGCTACGGCTCCAGCGTCGAGGAACACCTGCCCGAGCGCTGCGCCGAGATGCTCAAGGCCCTGCACGGCCTGGTCCTCAAGATGATTGAATACCCGGCGCCCATCCTGGTCGCCGTCGATGGGCGGTGCCTGGGCGGCGCCCTGGAGGTGGCGATGGCGGGCAACCTCATCTTCGCCTCGCCTAAGGCCATGCTCGGCCAGCCCGAAATCAAGCTCGCCGTTTTCGCGCCCGCCGCCAGTTGCATACTGGCGGAACGCATCGGCCAGGCCAGGGCCGAGGACCTGCTGCTTTCCGGGCGCGGCATTAGCGGCGCCGAAGCCCTCGGCATGGGACTGGTCAACGCCGTCGCCGACGACCCGGCGGCAGCCGCCCTGGCCTATTTCGACGATCACCTGGACGCCTTGAGCGCCAGCTCGCTGGGCTTTGCCTTGCATGCCGCGCGATTGGGCTTCGCCGCCCGCGTCAGGGCCAAACTGGCCCAGGTGGAGGAGCTTTATCTCAAGAACCTGATGGCCACCCATGACGCGCTGGAGGGGCTCGAGGCCTTCATCGAAAAGCGCCCCGCGAAATGGAAACACCGCTGAGATGGAGCATCCGAGGCCGATGGCAGTCATGAAATCCACCACGGACATCATCGAGCGCTGCGAGGCCCTGTTCTCGGACCTGGAGTTCACTACCGCCCGCCAGTGGAAGGAGGCGGAACCTGGCCGCAAGGTCATCGGCTACATGCCGGTCTACGTGCCCCGCGAGATCATCCACGCCGGCGGCATGCTGCCGCTCGGCATCCTCGGCGGCGGCGACTCCCTGGAGGTGATCCACGGCGACGCCTATTACCAGAGCTATATCTGCCGCATTCCGCGCTCCACCATCGAACTGGCCATCACCAAGCGCCTGGATTTCGTCGACGGCATGCTGTTTCCCAGCATCTGCGACGTCATCCGCAACCTCTCGGGCATGTGGAAGCTGATCTGGCCCGACGTCTACGTGCGCTATTTCGACGTGCCCCAGAACTTCCGCGACGACCTCGGCGGTGAATATTACATCAACGAGCTGCGCGAGCTGATCGAGGACCTGGGGGAGGTTTGCGGGCGCAAGATCACGGACGGCGATATCCGGCGCTCCATCGCCGTTTACAACGAGAACCGCCGCCTGGTGGGCCTGCTCTACGGGCTCCGGGCGGAGACGCCTTGGAAGGCGCCCTCCTCCGAGGTCTACCTGCTGTTGCGCGCCGGCATGCTGCTGCCGGTGGAGGAGCACTCGCAGTTGCTCCAGGACTACCTGGCCGCCGCCGAATCCGAGGACCGGCCCATGCGCGACAACTGCCGCGTCGTGCTGCAGGGAGCCTTCTGCGAACAGCCGCCGCTTACCCTGATCAAGTCCATCGAGCTGGCGGGATGCTACGTGGTCGACGACGACTTCATGCTGGTGACCCGCTGGCTCAAGGACGACGTTGCGGAAGACGGCGATCCCGTCGCCAATCTGGCGAGCGCGTTCCTGCACAACTCGATCGAGACCGCGTCCAAGTTCGAGCCGGACGGCAGCCGCAAGGGCCGGTTCCTCATCGATACGATCCGCAAGCGGGCCGCCGAGGGCGTGATCTTCGCCTCCCCCAGCTTCTGCGACCCGGCGCTTCTCGACCGGCCCATGCTGGCCAAGGCCCTGGAGCGGGAGAACATCCCCTACATTTCCTTCAAGTACGCCGAGAACTCAGGCCAGATGCAGCCCATTCGCGAACAGGCCGGCACCTTCGCCGATTCCATCAAACTGTGGAGTGGAGAATGACCAGCGAGCCCGCAGAGGTGATCAAGGAAACCTCGATGCTCAAGCAGAAGGAGATGATCGCCGGCAACTACGACAAGCTGACCAGCGTGGCCGAGACCGGCCAGAAGGTGGTCTCCACCTACGTTCCGGGAAACCTGAACGAGTTGATCCAGTGCTTCGACATGCTCACCAACCTGCCCGAGATCAACGCCATCCAGAACGGCATGCGCAAGAAGAGCGGCGCCATGATCCGGGAAGCCGAAAAATCCGGACACTCGGAAGACGTCTGCACCTACGTCAAGGCCGACATCGGCGCCATGGCCAAGGGCAACATCGCCCCCAACGGCAAGCCCATGCCGCCGCCGGACCTGCTTTTGCTGTCCTATACGGGGTGCTTCACCTTCCTCAAATGGTTCGAGCTCCTGCGCGACGAGTACGGCTGTGAAACGGTGATGCTGCAGGTCCCCTACGACGGCGACGGCAAGGTCACTCCCAACATGCGCGACTACGTGGTCAAGCAGCTCAAGCAAGAGGTGATCCCGGCCCTGGAGCGCATCAGCGGCGTCAAGTTCGATATCGACCGGCTGCGCGAGAAACTGCGCCTGTCGGCGGCGGCGGAAGACGACTTCGTCTGGGTGCTGCAAAGCGCCATGAACAAGCCCTCGCCCATCGACGCCTATTTCGGCGGCGTCTTCTACATCGGCCCCATTTTCACCGCCTTCCGCGGAACCGACGAAGCCGTCGACTATTACAAGCTGTTGCGCGCTGAAATCGAGGAACGGATCGCCCGGGGCCTGGGTCCGATCACCCCGGAAGGGGAAATGGCTGAAGAGAAATACCGTCTCGTCGTCGAGGGGCCGCCCAACTGGACCAGTTTCCGCGATTTCTGGAAGATGTTCTACGACGATGGCGCCGTCGTGGTCGCCAGCACCTATACCAAGGTGGGCGGGGTCTTCGATTTCGGATTCCGCCACGATCCGGACAACCCCTTGGAATCCCTCGCCGATTACTGTCTCGGATGTTACACGAACCTCAACCTGCCGAGGCGGGTGGAGATGATCGAGACCTATCTGGACGAGTACGACGCCGACGGCCTGCTGATCAACTCGATCAAGAGCTGCAACAGTTTCTCGGCCGGGCAGCTGCTGATGATGCGCGAGATCGAGACCCGCACCGGCAAGCCCGCGGCGTTCATCGAATCCGACCTGGTCGATCCCAGGTACTTCTCCGAAGCCAACATCAAGAACAGGCTGGAAAGCTATTTCCAGATGATCGACCAGAAACGCCAGGGCGGCAAGTCCACTCCCGCGGCGGCTTGAAGGGGGACTAGGCCATGCGCTGCTACATCGGAATCGACCTCGGCTCCACGACCACCAAGGCGGTGCTGCTGGACGAGAACCAGGACATGCTCGGCCAGGGCATCACCAATTCGCGGTCCAATTACGAAACCGCCACCTCGGTGGCCAGGCTCGAGGCCCTGATCTCGACCCGGCTGACCCTGTTCCGCCGCGCCCTGGAGGCGGACAAGGGCGGCCTCGGGGACGTCGAGGCCTTCATGAAAGAGATCGAGCGGCGCTTCCGGCTGGAACAGTTCCTCGAGCAGCTGGACGACTTGCGCCGGACGAGCGTCGGTTTCACGGGCGGCGGCCGCTTCCCGGAACACGAGGACGCGCTGGTGGAAGCCCTGGACGAGATCTTCCGCCGTCTCAGGCATGAAGCGCCGGAGATGTTCGCGCCCGGGGCCGCGCGCAAGTCCGATTTCTTCCGCGATCTCGCCGGGTCGCGCTACATGCATGTCGGCGAGGAGGTGGCCAAGGACTCAGGCCTGCCTTTCGAGCTGGTGCTCAACATCTACGACAAATCCATCATCGAGGTGGAAAACCGCCCGCCCGCCGGCGCCATGGGCGAGAAGTTCAAGCACGCCATTGAGGGGGCGATCGAGGATAGCCAGGACTCCGCTTCCCTCATCGGCGCCCTGAACGAGGCCATGGAGAGCTCCCTCGGCATCGAGCTCGAAGAGGTCCTGGTGGTCGGCACCGGGTACGGGCGGGTGACTCTGCCCTTCCCGAAAGAGCAGATCCGCTCGGAGATCCTGTGCCACGGGCTCGGCGCCCACGTGATGTATCCCGAGACCCGGACCGTGCTCGACATCGGCGGCCAGGACACCAAGGCCATCCAGGTGGACAAGGACGGCATCGTCGAGAACTTCCAGATGAACGACCGCTGCGCCGCCGGCTGCGGGCGCTATCTCGGCTACATCGCCGACGAGATGAACATGGGCGTCCAGGAGCTCGGCCCCCTTGCCATGAAGGCGACCCGGGTGGTCCGCATCAACTCCACGTGCACCGTGTTCGCCGGCGCCGAGCTGCGCGAACGGCTGGCCCTCGGGGAGAAGCGCGAGGACATCCTGGCCGGGCTGCACCGGGCGATCGTCCTGCGCGCCATGTCGATCATTTCCCGCTCGGGCGGCATCGAGGACCAGTTCACGTTCACCGGCGGCGTCGCCAACAACGAGGCGGCGGTGAAGGCCCTGAAGGAGCTGGTCGTGGAAAACTACGGCGAGGTGACCATCAACATCGATCCGGCCTCCATCTACACGGGCGCGCTCGGCGCCGCCACCTTCGCCCACCGGGCCTCCGTGAACTGACAAGGGGAGTGAAGCCATGACCATTAGCGCCGGCATCGACGTCGGCACGGGCGCCGTCAAGGCCGTCCTTTTCGACGTGGACGGGGACTCAATCGAGGTGCTGGCCAAACGCTCCGAGCGGGTGCGCCGCCGCAATCCCCTCAAGCTGGCCGAAGACATGTTCGAGGCCGTGACCGGCGAGGCGGGCCTGAACAGGGATGATGTCGCCTACATCGCCACCACGGGCGAAGCGGAAACCCTGAGTTTCACCACCGGGCATTTCTATTCCATGACCACCCACGCCAGGGGCGCCATATACCTTGATCCGGACGTGCGCTCGGTCCTGGACGTGGGCGCGCTCCACGGCCGCGCCATCAGCATCGACGGCCGCGGCAAGGTGATCAACTACCGCATGACCAGCCAGTGCGCGTCGGGAACCGGCCAGTTCCTGGAGAACATCGCGCGTTACCTCGGCATCGGCCAGGAGGAGATCGGGCCGCTGTCGAAGCAGGCCGACAGCCCTGAGTTGGTGAGCGGCATCTGCGCCGTCCTCGCCGAGACGGACGTGATCAACATGGTCTCGCGCCAGATCTCCACGCCCAACATCCTCAAGGGCATCCATCTTTCCATGGCGGGCCGGCTGCTCAAGCTGCTCAGGGGGACGCTTGTCAGCGATGGGGCGGTCCTCTTGACCGGCGGCCTGGCCCTGGATGATGGGCTGCTGGCGGCCTTGCAGGAAAGCCTCGCCGAACAGAACATCGACATCGAGGTCAAGAGCCACCCCGATTCCCTCTTCGCCGGCGCCATCGGCGCCGCCATCTGGGGCGCCTTCCGCCATGACAAGCTGTCTAAACTTGGCCTGCTGGCGGCGGCCTCTTGAGAGGCCAGTGCGCGGGACGAGAGCGGCCAAAGGCGGAACCTGGAGCGATTCCTTTTAAATGGAATTCTCTCTAGAGCACTTCCGGTTTAGACGGAATATCCTGCATTGACGAGGAAGTTTCTGCATTCGGTTGGAGAGAATTCATCGAGGGCATCTCCGATGGCCCGCCAGAGGTCATC
>JADFTO010000113.1 GCA_022560215.1 Pseudomonadota bacterium
CCTGGAAAAGCGCTTGAGGGCGGCTTGGATGCCACGCTCAAGCCCTGATTTATCAAACTGTGCCGGTAACGGCACCTGGATAACGCGTCCATCCCCTTCCAGGGTCATGTGGAACCAAAAGGTATTGGCGTCCAATAGATTGGTTGCCATGGGGCGAAAGCCGAACTTACTTTTAAGCTGCTTGGCCAGAATGCCGTCCTTGGCGTCCGGGTCGCGAATACTGATATCCAGCTTGCCGCCCGAGCGCTTCTCCAAATCACTTAATACAGCGTCCAACTCTTTGCGGAATGTCTTGAGAAATTCGGGCAGCTTTTCGTCCCCTGAAATGTACCCCTTGAAGGTGACTGAATGAGGGATGTTTTCGAACAGTTCGCCGGCCCCCTGATAAGCATAGAGGACCTTTTTGATGGACTGGGTGAGATCATATTCGGGATTACGAAGTTCCACGTCTATGCCGACTTCACTTCGCGCCTTAACCTCAATGAGGTCACGAAAACCGAGCACCTCAAATTGGTCACCATACTGAATTAGGATATTGAAATAGGAATTAACGATAGATGCCTGATACTTGCTGGCGAACTGGAAGGGCACCGACTTGATGCCGAACTTTTCATTAGCCTCCCGCTCCAACTCAGGATTCTCCAGGGGATCGATAAATTCCACCCGCACCCTGCCATCTCCAGCGATCGCATATTCTGTCAGCAAGTCACGCAAGCGGGGCACCAGCGGGGCCAAAAGTGGATGGGTCTTTGCACTGAAATAACCCCTGATGATCATTGGCTCTCGCAACTGCGCCAGGTAATTTCTGGTCGCTTCGGAGATGGAGTAGATGTTTCCTTGAGTCAAATCGGCCCGAATCCAACCCATTGGAGCAAGCCATAGGTTGGTTGCCAGAAAATTTATCACAAACAAGGCGGTCACCAGCGTCCAGCGTCGATGGTTGGTATTGATTGCGTTACCGGCCCAGCGCAGCCGCTCAAGGGCTAATACGTTTAGCGTGAGAAATACGCCCACCAAGCTCATGTAATAATAGAGATCGCGAAGGTCAATCACACCGCGGGTTACCGAGTCGAAGCGTGAACCGGAGCCCAGAAGCCTGAGAAATTCCGAAGCCCAGTTGCCGAACAGTCCGGTCAACGCATCGGTGCCTAGCAGATAGAAAAAGCCACCGACAGTTACCGTCAAAATCAGGCTGACAATCTGATTTGCCGAGCGGGCGCTGATGAACAATCCTATCGCCGCGTAAGCCGCCGCTAGAAACAGGGCGGCAAGATATCCTCCAAACACAGGACCCCAGTCCAGCGGGCCGAGAAAACTGACGGTTAGCGGCAGGGGAAAGGTTAAAAGCAGAGCCAATGCCACCAAGCCCAGGCACGCCATAAACTTGCCAAGCACCATCTGGTAGCCCTTGACAGGCGTAGTGAGCAGAAACTCAAGTGTACCGGAGCGCCGTTCCTCCGACCACATGCGCATGGTGATAGCGGCGACCAGGAAAATCAGCAATAGCGGCATCCATTCAAACAGGGGCCGCACATCGGCGATATTACGGGCGAAGAATGTTTCCACCCAGAAAAAGATAAACAGGATGACGGCTAGGAAGGAGCCGAGAAAAATAAAAGCAATGGGGGAGGAGAAAAAGCCGGCAACCTCCTTGCGCGAAATACGGAGAATTTTATTCATCTTGATCAACGTCCATCCTGTACCGAGATTTCACTGAAGATCTTTTCCAGGTCGTGGCGCTCGGGTTGCAGGGCATAAAGCTTCCATCCCTCCATCGCAATCTGGTTGGCAACGATGGGCGCTGTTCCGGCTGGATCGTCAAAATTTCCCATATCAAGCGCATAGCGGTGCCCGGGTCCCTGTTGCGCCATTGGCTCCACCGCAGCGACGCCGTCGATCGAATTGAGCAGGTCGAGCGCACGCTCTGGTTCGGCATCGATGGCCACCAGCAAGCGCTTGCTGGCCAGCAACTCTTCCATGGTCGAGTCCAGCACCTTCTGGCCATTGTGGATGATGATGATACGGTCGCAGATTGCCTGGACCTCTTGCAGGATGTGGCTTGAAAGAATGACAGTAGCGTGTTCCGCCAGGGAGCGGATCAGTTCACGCATATGCTGCACTTGGGTCGGATCCAGGCCGTTGGTGGGCTCGTCGAGAAGAAGCACGAGAGGACTATGCAAAATCGCCTGCGCCACACCCACCCGCTGGCAGAAACCCCGGGAGAGGGTCCCGATAGTGTCCGTTACCTTGGACGAGAGTTCGGTTTGGATTATTGAGTCACGTATCCGGTCCGTCCTTTGGGCAACAGGAACGCCGTGTAACGTGGCGGCGTAATCGAGATAATCGATCACTGTCATTTCGTAGTAAAGGGGGTCGTTTTCCGGCAGATAGCCAATGCGTTGCTGGACTGCTTCACGCTCCGAACCGATATCTAATCCGTCAATTTCAATGGAACCGTCAGTGGGCTCCAGGTAGCCGGTGAGCATTTTCAAAATGGTGGTCTTGCCCGCGCCATTGTGGCCAAGCAACCCGACGACCTCTCCTCTGCCGATCTCGAAGGAGACCCGATCGACGGCAGTCAAGTCCCCATAGGTTCGGGTCAATTCTTTAACTCGTATCATCAAAAATTCCAATTTTAATGGTGACAACCCAGCGTAGGGATTATCTATGGAGAAATTGAGGCACAAATATGGCGGTTTGAAATTATCAAAACGTGAGCCAGGGCGCGCCTTTTTCCCCGAAGGAAAATTTTCGGGTCATGTAATTTGTGTCCCCGATCGCAATTTGGGAGACTTGAATTTCACCTTCCTGGAGATTTCGGTAAGGCGTGGCCCGGCCACTTCATCGAGTGTGAGCCATTAATTAGTCTCCACGATCGCCTCTCACTTCCGGTCAGGCTCGCAGGTCGTCATAGGAAACCATCACGTGGGTGCGGTAGGCCGGGCGCGCGCTCAGGCGTTCGTACCAGTCCCGCAGGCGCGCCAGTTCGGGGCGCTCGATCTCCATGTCGTAGTACCGGTAGAGGGTGGCGCCGGCCGGGATGTCGGCCATGGTGAATTCGTCCCCGGCGAGGTAGGGCCGGGACTCGAGCCGCCGGTCCAGGAAGCGGTAACATTCGATCAGGCGCCCGGTGACGGCCTCGATGGCGGGCCAGTCCCGGTCGTCGGGCGGCGTCCTCACCAGGCCCACGAAGAGGCCGATGAACTGGGGATTGAGCTTGGTCTGCATCCAATCCATCCACTGATCGGCCCGGGCCCGGACCGCGGGATCGGCGCTCCACAGGCTTCCCTCGCCGTACTTGGCCGCCAGGTAGCGGACGACGGCGTTGCTTTCCCAGACCACGGCACCGCCGTCGTCGATGGTGGGGATGAGGGCGTTGGGATTCATGGCCAGGTAGCCGGGATCGTCCAGGCCGCCGAACTTGCCCCCCACATCGATGCGCTCGTGCGGCAACTCCAGTTCGCCCACCGCCCACATGGCCTTTTGCACGTTGATGGAATTCGCGCGGCCCCAGATTTTCAACATGTCCTTTTCCCCTCATGCACCATTCGGTTACGGTGATTCTGACCTGACCGGAGGCCGCCGTCCAGGCCGTAGGGGCGATTTTGTTCCCCACCGGGGAGACCCATGACCGACGACCCATTGATCCTCGCCATCGACCAGGGCACGACCAGCAGCCGGGCCATGGTGTTCGACGCCCATGGCGCCCCCCGGGCCGTGGCGCAAAAAGAACTCACTCAAATCTATCCCGCCGACGGCTGGGTCGAGCACGACCCGGAGGAAATCTGGTCGAGCACCGTCCAGGTCTGCCGGGAGGTGCTGGAAAAGGTGGCAGGAACCGTCGTCTCCCTCGGCATCACCAATCAGCGGGAGACGACGGTGGTCTGGGACCGGGCCACCGGCCGGCCCATCCACAACGCCATCGTCTGGCAGGACCGGCGCACGGCCGGCATCTGCCGCGACCTGGCCGGGCGGGGGCTGGAGCCCGAGGTGAGCAAGCGCAGCGGGCTTTTGCTCGATCCCTATTTCTCGGCCGGCAAGCTGTCCTGGATTCTCGATCACTGCGGCGCGCGGGGGCGGGCGGAGGCGGGCGATCTGGCCTTCGGCACCGTGGATTCCTTCCTCCTCTGGCGCTTGACCGGCGGGCGGGTCCACGCCACCGACGCCACCAACGCGTCGCGCACCAATCTCTTCAACATCCACACCGGCGAATGGGACCAGGACCTGCTTGAAATCTTCGGCGTGCCGATGGCGTTACTCCCCGACGTCAAGGACAGCGCCGCCCAATTCGGCGTCACGGACCCGGCCGCCATCGGCCGCGCAATCCCCATCGGCGGCGTCGCCGGGGACCAGCAGGCGGCCATGATCGGCCAGGCCTGCTTCGAGCCCGGCATGATCAAGAGCACCTACGGCACGGGTTGTTTCGTGATCCTGAACACCGGCTCCCGGCCGCTCGCTTCGAAGAACCGGCTGCTTACCACCATCGCCTACCAGATCGGCGGCGAGCGGACCTACGGGCTGGAGGGCTCCATCTTCATCGCCGGCGCCGCCGTGCAGTGGCTGCGCGACGGCCTGGGCGTGATCGAAAGTGCGGCGGAGACCGAAAGCCTGGCCCGGGGCCTCGACGGCAACAAGGGCGTCTACCTGGTTCCCGCCTTCACCGGCCTCGGCGCCCCCCACTGGGACCCGGACGCGCGGGGCGCCGTCTTCGGGCTCACTCGCGACACCGGGGCGCCCGAACTGGCGCGGGCGGCGCTGGAATCGGTGGCCTATCAGACCCGGGAGCTCCTCGACGCCATGACGGCCGACGGGGTGTCGCCGTCCGGGCTCCGGGTCGACGGCGGCATGATCGGCAACGATTGGCTCATGCAGTTCCTGGCCGACGTGCTGGACCGGCCCCTCGAGCGGCCCGTGGTGGCCGAGACCACGGCGCTCGGCGCCGCCTGTCTGGCTGGCCTTCAGGCGGGCGTGTTCGAGTCCCTGGACGACATTTCCCGGCGCTGGCGGCTGGACCGGCGATTCGAGCCGGAAATGGATTCGACCACCCGTGACCGGCTGATGGACGATTGGCGGCGGGCGGTCGCCCGGGTGCGGTCATGATCCCATTCAATACCCACTTGAGATATGGCGACCGACAGGGCATAACACGGGCAATCTGTCTTGCATAAGAAACCCAGGGACTTGCTCATATGAAGATCGCCGTGCCGAAGGAGCGCCGCCCGGGCGAGTCGCGCGTCGCCATCTCGCCCGACGTGGTACGGAAGTTCAAGGGCCTCGGCTTCGAGGTGACCGTCGAAAAGGGTGCCGGCGCCGGCGCCTCGTTCACCGACGCCGCCTACAAGGAGGCCGGGGCCGCCCTCGCCAGGGATGAAAGGACGGCGCTCAAGGGCGCCGACGTGGTGCTCAAGGTGCGCCGCCCCATCCTCGATGGCGGCGAGGCCAAGAGCGAGCTGGCCATGATGAAGAAAGGCGCCATCCTGATCGGACACCTGGAGGCGGTGGCAAACAAAAGCGACGTGGCGGCCTACGCCAAGGCCGGGATCACCGCCTTTGCCATGGAGCTGATGCCGAGGATCTCCCGCGCCCAGTCCATGGACGTGCTTTCCTCGCAGAGCAACCTCGCCGGCTACAGGGCGGTGCTCGACGCGGCGGCTGAATTCGGCCGTGCCTTCCCCATGATGATGACGGCGGCGGGCACGGTGGCACCGGCCAAGGTGTTCGTGATGGGCGTCGGCGTGGCGGGCCTGCAAGCCATCGCCACCGCCAAGCGCCTCGGCGCCGTGGTGACGGCGACCGACGTCCGCCCGGCGACCAAGGAACAGGTGGAAAGCCTGGGGGCTAAGTTCCTGGAAGTGGACGCCGAGGCCGAGAAAGAAGCCGAGACCGAGGGCGGCTACGCCAAGGAAATGTCCGACGACTACAAGAAGAAACAGGCCGAGGCGGTGCGCGCCCACATCAAGAACCAGGACATCGTCATCACCACGGCGCTGATCCCGGGCCGTCCGGCCCCGGTGCTGGTCACCGAGGCCATGGTCAAGGACATGAAGCCCGGTTCGGTGATCGTCGACCTGGCGGTGGAAGCGGGCGGCAACTGTCCCCTTTCCGAGCGGGGCAGGGTGGTGGTCAAGCACGGCGTCAAGCTGGTCGGCCACGACAACGTGCCCAGCCGCATCGCCGAGGATGCGAGCCAGCTCTACGCCAAGAACCTGCTCAACTTCATCACCCCCCTGGTCGACGGCGAGACCAAGTCGCTGGCCATCGACTGGGAGGATGAGATCATCACAGGCACCTTGCTGACCCGCGCGGGCAAGGTGATCCATCCGCTGCTCATTGGATAAGGACCGATAGCCATGGACCCGGCGACGCTCGTCGAACATTCCAAACGACTCGCCGACGAAGCGGCCCGCCTGGCCGAGCAGGCGGCCCAGGTGGCGGACGAGGCCGGCCAACTGCTCGCCGCGCCGGCCCAGGGCGGCGGTGAGCCGTTCCTGTTCCTGTTCACGGTCTTCGTGCTGACCTGCTTCATCGGTTTCTACGTGGTGTGGAGCGTGACGCCGGCACTGCATTCGCCGCTGATGAGCGTCACCAACGCCATCTCCTCGGTGATCATCGTCGGCGGACTGTTGGCCGCCGGCCCGGGGGGGATGGGTTTCTCGACCGTCATGGGCTTCCTGGCGGTGGCATTGGCCTCGGTCAACATCTTCGGTGGCTTCATCGTCACCAACCGGATGCTGGCCATGTTCAAGAAGAAGGCATAGGGAGCGGAGCCATGAGCGACACCCTCACAGGCTTCGCCTACCTGATCGCCGCGATCCTCTTCATCCTCGCCTTGCGTGGCCTGAGCTCGCCCGAGAGCGCCCGCCAGGGCAACACCTTCGGCATCATCGGCATGGTCATCGCCGTCTCCACCACGCTGATGGATCCGGGCGTGGTCAGCTTCTGGATGATCATCCTGGGCGTGCTCGTCGGCGGCTCCATCGGCACCGTGATCGCGTTGCGCATCCAGATGACGGCGCTGCCGCAACTGATCGCCGCCTTCCACAGCCTGGTCGGCATGGCGGCGGTGTTCGTCGCCTCCGCCGCGCTCTACAACCCCAAGGCCTACGGCCTCGGCGACGTCGGCACCATCCCCGCCGCCAGCCTGGTGGAGATGAGCCTGGGCATGGTCATCGGCGCCATCACCTTCTCGGGCTCGGTGATCGCGTTTGCCAAGCTCCAAGGCATCATGAGCGGCGCTCCCATCGTGTTTCCGGGCCAGCACAAGCTCAACGCCGGGCTCGGCGTCCTGATAGTGGTGCTGACCGTCTGGTTCGTGGCCGGCGAATCCTACACCGCCTACTGGGCCGTGGTGGTGCTGGCGTTCGCCATCGGCTTCCTGATCATCATCCCCATCGGCGGCGCCGACATGCCGGTGGTGGTCTCCATGCTCAACAGCTACTCGGGCTGGGCGGCCGCCGGCATCGGATTCACGCTTGGCAACGTAGCCCTGATCGTCGTCGGCGCCCTGGTCGGTTCGTCGGGCGCCATCCTCAGCTACATCATGTGCAAGGGCATGAACCGCTCCATCTTCAACGTGCTGCTGGGCGGCTTCGGCGGCGAGGGCGTGGGGCCGTCGGCGGCGGTGGGCGACAGGTCGGCCAAGGCGGGCAGCGCCGACGATGCGGCCTTCATCATGCGGAACGCCTCCAAGGTCATCATCGTTCCCGGCTACGGCATGGCGGTGGCCCAGGCCCAGCACGCGCTGCGCGAGATGGCGGACATTCTCAAGGCGGCGGGCGTGGATGTGTCCTACGCCGTCCACCCGGTGGCCGGGCGCATGCCGGGCCACATGAACGTGCTGCTGGCCGAGGCCAACGTGCCCTACGACGAGGTCTTCGAGCTGGAGCAGATCAACCACGAGTTCTCCACCGCAGACGTGGCCTTCGTCATCGGCGCCAACGACGTCACCAACCCCATCGCCAAGACCGATCCCGCCAGCCCCATCTACGGCATGCCCATACTCGACGTGGAAAAGGCCGCTGCCACGCTCTTCGTCAAGCGCTCGCTGGCGTCCGGCTACGCCGGTGTCGACAACGAGCTGTTCTTCCGCGACAACACCATGATGCTGTTCGGCGACGCCAAGAAAATGACCGAGCAAATCGTCCAGGCCCTGGGCTAGAGCGGTTTCCCCTTGCCTGGAAAATTCTTTAGGACATATGCGGCGGAATATGACATGTCGGGATTGGCGCAAACGAAAACCGCCGGTCGGCGGTTTTTTAGCGACATGCCGGGGGGCGGGAAGGGAGGTTAGAACCCTTCGCGCTCCAGGCGCTTGCGCTCCAGCTTGCGGGCGCGGCGGATGGCCTCGGCTTTCTCCCGGGCCTTGCGCTCCGAGGGTTTCTCGTAAGCCCGCCTCAGCTTCATTTCACGGAAGACGCCTTCGCGCTGCATCTTTTTCTTGAGGACCTTGAGGGCCTGGTCCACGTTGTTGTCGCGAACGGTTACTTGCACGGCGTCTCTTTCTCTATTGCTTGGCGGAATCCGGGGCGAACGAGGGTGGCCTTCTAACACATCCCGATGCCCATGGGAAGCTGGGGAAACGCTTTTTCACATAGACTCTAGCCCCCAGGCTCACCCCTGGTCATGATGCGGCGCTGATGTAAGAGAAACAGGCCATGGCCATCTTGAAAATCGCCCGCATGGG
>JADFTO010000114.1 GCA_022560215.1 Pseudomonadota bacterium
AGCACTTCCCGGGTCCTGTCGCCGCCGGGCTCGGGCGTGAGGGAGACGCGGATGGTGTCTCCGATGCCCTGCTGCAGGAGAACGGCGAGGGCGGCCGTCGAGGCGACGACGCCCTTGGAGCCCATGCCCGCCTCGGTCAGCCCGAGATGCAGCGCCAAGTCGGATCGCCGCGCCAGTTCACCGTAAACGGCGATCAGGTCCTGGACGCCGCTCACCTTGCCCGAAAGAACGATCATGTCCTTACCCATACCCAGTTCCTCGGCCCGGGCCGCGCTGTCCAGGGCCGAGACAACAATGGCCTCGCGGGTCACCTCGGCCGCCGTCAAGGGCTTGGCGGAACGGGCGTTGTCGTCCATCAGGCGGCCCAACAATTCCTGGTCCAGGCTGCCCCAGTTGACCCCGATGCGCACCGGCTTCGCGTGTTTCAAGGCGATCTCGATCATGGTCGAGAAACGCGCGTCCTTTTTCCCGCCGAAGCCCACGTTGCCGGGGTTGATGCGGTATTTCGCCAGGGCCTCGGCGCACCCCGGATGGTCGCCGAGCAGCTTGTGCCCGATATAGTGAAAATCGCCCACCAGGGGGACGCCGATTCCCATTTTGTCCAGGCCATCGCGGATCAGCGGCACGGCCCGCGCGGACTCGTCGCGATCCACGGTAATGCGCACCAGTTCCGATCCGGCGCGGGCGAGTTCCGCCACCTGGGCCACCGTGGCCTGGACATCGGCCGTGTCGGTGTTGGTCATCGACTGGACCACGACCGGGGCCGGCCCGCCGACCGTCACGGAGCCGATCCTGACCGGGATGGAGTGGCGCCGCCGATGGGGTTGGGAAGTCATTCGGTTCGCCCTCGTCTGAAACGGCCCTTTAGAGCGCTATGTGCCGCGTTGTGCTCTCGGAGGTCAAGGGTGGAAAGGGGGTGCCCGCCCAGGCCCTTACCCGATTCCGGATCAGTCGTCGACCGCCGATCCCCGGCGCAGGCGCTCTGTATCCAGGGCCACGGCGCGGAGAACCTTGCCCACGGGGCCGATCGAGGGCACGACCTCCCCGTCCACCAGGATCTCGAGCGCCCCGGCATTGCCCGTCAACAGCTTGAGACCCCGTCGGTCCGGGACGCGGTAGCTGTCCCCGGCCCTGAGCATGCGCGTCACTAAAAGCCGGTTGTCGGCGTCGTCGCGAACCTGAATCCAGCTGTTCATGATCGCCCGCACTTCGATACGCGAGTTCTCGTTGTCGGCGCCGAAGACACGGCCCCGGGAAGAGGCGGCGGCCGCCTGCACGGCGGCCTGTTCGGGTTCATCGGCGGCGGGCGCGGCGGGAGCCTGCCCGGCATCCCCGGTGGCCGGCGGCTCGGCGGCCTGTTCCGTCCCGGCGGTATCCTGTTCGACTTCGCCCGTGGCCGGCGGGGCCGCGGCCTGTTCCGTGCCGGCGGCATCGGGCTCCACTTCGCCGGTGGCCGGCGGGGCCGCGGCCTGTTCCGTGCCGGCGGCATCGGGTTCGGCGTCGCCCATGGCCGGCCGGGTTTCCCCCTGGACCTGCGCTTCGGCCGTGGCCCGTTCCGGGCCTCCGGTGGCCGGCGTCTCTTCTTCCGCGCCCGTCGCAGCGTCGGGCCGGCCAATGCCGGCCGCTTCACCCTCCCCGCGCGCGGTGCCTAAGGCATCCGCGGCCTCGGGCGGTTTGGCGGCACCAACTTCTGCTGGCACAGCTTCCCCGGGCCCGCCGCCTTCGGCTTCCGCCGGGACGGGTGCCAGGCCCGAGCCGCGATCCGTTTCGATCGTCCCCGGCGGCGTGACGGCCGCCTCGGCCGGCGGGCCCGGGGAAAGAGTCACTTCGGCCGCCGTCTCCGGGCCGAACCGGGGCGGTATGCGCTCGATGCCCTGTTCGACTCCGGATTCTCGAGGGCCCGGTTCCGTCGTCGCTTGCGCCTGCCCGCCGTCGCCCGTGGCCGCGGGCGTAAGCTCGTCGGCGGTGGCCGTAACGGGGGAAGGGCCGGCTTCAGCCGCGTCGTCCTTTCCCGCCAGGCTGGCCAGGCGCTCGGGCAGGGGGGAAATCAGGTCCATGAAACGGCCTTCATAGGTGGTGTTCAAATACCAGCCGCCATAGGCGAGAACGGCGATCGCCACGCCGACGAACAGGATGGCGCCGCCGGGAATGCCTTTTTCGGGAAAGGGAACGGGGAAATCGAGATTGGTTTTCTCGACCCCGGCCGAATCCTCCTTGAAGCGGCGGACCACCTCCGCGCTGTCGAGCCCTAAGTGTTCGGCGTAGGCGCGAATGAACCCGATGGCGTAGGCCTGCCCCGGGAGGTCCTGGAACCGGTCTTCCTCTATGGCCTCGAGATAGGCGTAGCGAATGCGCAGCATGTCCGCGACGTCGCTGAGTTCCTCGCCGCACCTCAGGCGCGACGCCCTGAGGAGCCTGCCGACGCCCGGCGACGGCTCCTCCCCGTTACCGGGTCCAGGTGACTGGGTGTTCAAAGCATCCCCGGACATTGCCCACTTTCAAGAACGAATAAAAAATCCGCCCCCTGTCCAGGAAATCAGTCGCTCGTTTGCCGATTATCCGATGTGGGCGGATGGGTCGTCAGCCCCGAAAATTATTTCCATCGAGAAATCAATATTCTGACCAAAACCTAATAAATTTCAAGACATAACCACTCGCATATTAAAATCACAACTCCATGATTTCCGGCGCAAGCCCAGGGATTATCCCTTTCATTCGGCCGGGCGGACTCCGGACAGGGAAATTCAGCCGCCATAGCCTCGGCAAGGACCCCCCGGCTCCCGCCTGCCGTCGGGGACGTAATTCATTCCGCGTCCAGCCCGTAGGCGTCGTGGAGCGCGGTGATGGCCCGCTCCGTGCTTGCCTCGTCGATCAGCACGCTGACCTTGATCTCGGAGGTCGAAATCACCTGGATGTTGATGCCCTCGTCGGCCAGGGCCTTGAACATGCGCTGGGCGACCCCGGCGTGGCTGCGCATGCCGACCCCGACCACGGACACCTTCACCACGTTGGAATCAGACAGCAGATCGGCATAGCCCAAGTCATCGCGCCTGTTCTCCAACGAGGCGACCGCCCTCTGCAGGTCCGCCCTGGTCACGGTGAACGTGAGATCGGTGGTCTTGCCATCCGCCGACACGTTCTGGACGATCATGTCCACGTTGATGCTGTCGTCCGCCAACGGCCCGAAGATGCTGGCGGCGACGCCGGGCCTGTCCGCCACCCGGGTGAGGGTGATCTTGGCCTCGTCCCGCTTGTAGGTGATGGAGCTCACCTGTTGCTTTTCCATGACTTCCTCCTCATGCACGATCATGGTGCCAGGGGCGTCGCCGTGGCTGGACAGGACCTGCAGGCGGACACCGCGTTTCATGGCCAATTCCACGGCACGGGCCTGCAGGACCTTGGCGCCCAGTGACGCCATTTCAAGCATTTCCTCGTAGGTTATTCTATCCAGCTTTCGCGCCTTGGCAACGATGCGCGGGTCGGCCGTGTAGACCCCGTCCACGTCGGTGTGGATGTCGCAGCGCTCGGCATTGAGCGCGGCGGCCAGCGCCACGGCCGTGGTATCGGTGCCGCCCCTGCCCAAGGTGGTGATCCGGTTTCCGGGGCCCAGGCCCTGGAAACCGGCGACGACGGGCACCTCCCCCCGGGCCAGGCTCTTTTCCAGCTCGCCCGTATCGATGGATTCGATGCGGGCCTTGCCGTGGACGCCGTCCGTGCGGATGGGAATCTGCCACCCCAGCCAGGACCGGGAGGGAACGCCCATGTCCTGCAGGGTCATCGCCAACAGGCCCGACGTGACCTGCTCGCCCGCAGACACGACCACGTCGTATTCCCGGTCGTCGACAAGTCCGCCTACCCTGCGCGTGTGGTCGACCATCTGGTCCGTGACCCCGGCCATGGCCGAGAGCACGACGGTTACCTGGTGGCCCGCGTCCACCTCGCGCTTCACGCGTTCGGCGACGGCCTTGATGTGGTCGATGTCCGCCACCGACGTGCCGCCGAACTTTTTAACGATTCGGGCCATGCCGGGGTCCGTCCTCAACCAAATGGCTTCGGGAGTGCCTGCAAGGGAATCCCGGATCGACGCGCCGACCCGGTTGCGGCGCCGCGCTACATACTCTTATTGTCGGATCAGGGCAACCCCGCGACCACCGGACATAGCCGTAAGGAAAGGAATTCCATGGCCCGCTCGGCCGACCGCAAAACCGGAAGCACCGCCTCGGCGGAAGAGATCGCCCGCTTCGCCGCCGTCGCCGATTCCTGGTGGGACACCGATGGCGCCTTCCGTGCCCTGCACCGGCTCAATCCCACGCGCATCGGTTTCATCCGCGACCGCGTGGCCGCCCACTTCCGGCGCCAGGCGACGGCCGAGGGCCCGTTCAAGGGACTGGACCTCCTCGATATCGGCTGCGGCGGCGGCCTGCTGTGCGAGCCCATGGCCCGCCTCGGCGCCAACGTCACGGGCATCGACGCGGGGGAGGAGAGCGGCTCGGTGGCCCGGGTCCACGCCGGGCGGATCGGCCTGGACATCGATTACCGGTGCGCTCTCCCCGAGGACCTGGCCGCCGGGGGAATGAGCTTCGACGTGGTCCTCAACATGGAGGTGGTGGAGCACGTGGCGGACCTGGACGCCTTCCTCGATGCCTGTTGCAAGCTGGTCAAGCCTGGCGGCGTCATGGGGATATCCACCATCAACCGCACCCTCAAGGCCCTGGCCCTGGCCAAGGTGGGGGCGGAATACGTGCTGCGCTGGGTCCCCGCCGGCACCCACACGTGGTCAAAGTTCGTCAAGCCCTCGGAACTGGCCCGGGGCCTCCGCGCCGGCGGCGTCCACGTCACCGACTTGCGGGGAATGACCTACGGCCCCCTTACCGGCGAATGGACCCTCAGCCGTGATCTGGCCGTGAACTACCTGGCCTTCGCCGTGAAGGACCGGGAGGAATCCGCTTAAGAAATTGGTTGGGGGGCGTTCAGCTGTCCCGGCGCGGCCGAAAGGGAAGGCGGTAGAATTCGATTCCTTCCACGTCCAGGTCCATGGCTTCCGCTTCGGTCGCCTCGCCGTAGATGTCGCGTTCTTCCGCTTCGTCATAATGGATGGCGCGGGCTTCCTCGGCGAATCCATCGCCAACGTAATCGCAATTTTCCTCCACGTGGCGATGAAGCTTGTTGACCGCTTGCAGGATCTGCTCGGCAACCTCCCGGGCCCTGACCTCCGCCGTTTTCTTCTTCGCCGTCGCAAGATGGGGGGCCATGGGGGCCTTGGTCACGTGGTTGGAGCCGCAGAAGGGGCATTCCACGACGCCCGATGCGCTTTGGGCGTCGTAGGTGGCTCCGTCCCGGAACCAGGCTTCAAACTGGTGGCCGTCGCCGCATGTGAGCCGATAAAGAATCATGACACCAATTCCCTGAACTGCCCTTATATATGGGTTTCGCCCGAGATTGCCAAGTGTATCCCGGGCTCGGTTAACAAATGGAAAATACCCCGGACTCCAAGCCCCGCCACGGAATCATCGCCGAGGTCTCGCCTTGGGTCCAACGCTTCGCCCCTTTGGTCGCGCAAGGGGGAACGGTGCTGGACCTGGCCTCGGGCGGCGGCCGCCACGCCCGGTATTTTCTCGGGCTAGGCCATCCAGTCGTCGCCATCGACCGGGACACAGGCCCCCTGGCCGACCTGCAAGGCCAGGCGGAGGTCATCCAAGCCGACCTGGAAGAAGGCGCCGCTTCCGCCGCCGCCTGGGGAGGCCGGGCCTTCGCCGGCGTCGTCGTCTGCAACTACCTGCACAGGCCGCTCATGCCCTATCTCCTCGACGCCGTGGCGCCCGGCGGCGTCTTGATCTACGAGACCTTCGCCCGCGGCAACGAGCGCTACGCCAAACCGCGCAACCCCGATCACCTGCTCGAGGCCGGCGAGCTCCTGAGTCTCGCAGGCGTGCGATTCCAAGTGATCGCCTACGAGCACGGGCTCATCGAGGGCCGCCGCGTGGTCCAGCGCATCGCGGCCGTCAACGCACCCGGGGACGAGGCCCCGCGCGAGCTGTATCCGGGATAGCCACGGCCGCCGCCGGGGCATCCGTGTTTAACGCCCGGCCTTCAAGCCGGTGACGGGATTTTCAAGGGGCCGGTCGTGGGTGAGGGACGGGACCCGGCGCCTAGCCCGGGCGGCGCGCGCCGGATCGATCATGGCGGTGACGAAGCCCACCTCTTCGCCGCCGTCGGCCAGGACCTCCCCCCAGGGATCGACGATCAGGGAATGGCCGAAGGTCTGGCGGCCGCCGGCGTGCTCGCCGCACTGGGCGGGGGCCAGCACGAAGGCGCCGTTCTCGATGGCCCGGGCGCGCAGCAGAACGTGCCAATGGTCTCGGCCCGTCGTCCTGGTGAAGGCCGACGGTACGGCGAGGAAGCTGGCGCCGCCGGAGGCCAGGGCCCGGTAGAGGTGGGGAAAGCGCAGATCGTAGCAGACGGTCATGCCGAGCAAGCCCCAGGGGGTTTGGGCAAGCCGGGCCCGGGTCCCGGGCTGGAAAGCGTCTGATTCCCGGTAGCTTTCCCCGCTCTTTAAGTCCACGTCGAACATGTGGATCTTGTCGTAATGGGCGGCGATGCCGCCCTCGCCGTCGATCAGGAACGATCGGTTGGCCACCCCGCCGTCGCCCGTCTCGATGACCAGGGAGCCGATCAGCAGCCAGGCGCCGGCCTCGGCCGCGATTTCCCGGAACGCCTCGAGGGCGGGGTCGCTCTCCTGGGACGCCGCCTTTTCCCGGCGCCGGCGGTCGTTGGGCTCCATCATGGCCACCATCTCGGGCAGGCAGATCAGGTCTGCGCCCGCTTCCCGGGCGGCCAGGACCAGGGCGCGCGCGGCCTCGACGTTGGGCCCCACATCGGGACCCGAATTGGTCTGCACGCAGGCGGCGAGGAAGGGGGAGGTCAAGGGGCGCGTCAGCCTGGATCTGTCCCTGGATCGGGCCGTTTCGGCTCCACCCTGGGCCCGGCGAGCACCGGGAAATAGAGGACTGTGAAAAGCCCGAAAGCCAAGGTCCAGGCTGCCCCCGACACCCAGAGCGCGGCCTCGCCGGCAAACGGAGAGACGATGCGGGCGGCGGCCGCCACGGAGACCAATACATAGGCCGCGGTGGTCCCGGCGCCCGCCGTCAACGGACGTCCGGTGTGGCCGAGGGAGGCCCGTGTCGCCACCGCCATGATCATGGTGCCGAAGCCCCCGACGGTGAGCGCGTGCAAGGCGGCGCCTTCATCCCCCAGGAGGCCGAGGCCGGCGAGGCCGACCAGCACCAGGGCGGCGGCCAGCCACGCGTAGCCCAAATGCAGGGACCACAAAAGGGGCTCGGACAGCACCTTGAACCCCTTCCAGCGGATGAGACGCCAGGCGTGCAGCAGACCCGCCGCCAGCGCCAGGGACGCGGTGGCGGGCGAATCCGGCGCCGCCACCTCGGCGACGACCAGGAGCGCCAGGGCGGCCAGCGCCACCCGGTCGAACAGGTTCGCCGGGACGGGCAGCCCGTCGACCCCCCTTGCCTTCAGCCAGTTGCGGGTGAAACTGGGGACGATCCGGCCCCCGATCAGGGCGACCAGCATGGCCAGGACGAAGATGGACAGGCGGTACCCGGCATCGGCGGCATCCAAGATCCCCAGCCTTTCCAGATGGACCAGCAGGTCACCCGTGGCGAACAGGCCGATGAGGACGAGGAAGGGCAGGTTGCGCCAATTCCTGCCTGAGATCAGTTCTCGCGCGATGGCCGCCATCAGGACGAAGAGGAAGGAAAGTTCCACAACGGCCACCGCCCCGGGGCCAAGTTCTTCCGCCAACAGAAACGCCAGCCGGCCGAGCCCCCAGAGTCCGGCCAGGAGGGCCAGCCGCCAGCCGCTTATCGGCAGCCTGCCGGTCCAGTTGGGAATGGCCGTAAGGATGAACCCGGCGATGGCGGCGGCGGCAAACCCGAACAGCATCTCGTGCTTATGCCAGGCCAGCACGTCGATGCCGGCGGGCAGCACCGGCAGCCCGGCCAGGCTCCCCATCCACAGGAGCATGGCAAGCACCGCCCACGCCCCGGCCAGCAGGAAGAAGGGGCGGAACCCCTGTTGCAGGATGACGGGCTTATCGAAGGCCCCGGGTTTGGACTCGGTGAACACTGCCCACTTTCCCTATGGCGTTTACCTAGAGCGAATTCCATTCAAATGGAACTCGCTCTAGATATTTGCCTCTGGCCGCTCAAGCGCCGCGCCAGCTTATCGCATGTTTCCACTAACGTGGAAAATGCTCTGCTCACCCGTCCGCGGGCGGACCCGCGATTCCGCCGGCCATGAGGTCAAGGGACGGGACGCTGGACCCGGGCCAGGGTGAGGACGTCCACGGACCCGGCCCCGGCCTTGAGCAGGGCGCGGCAGCACGCGGCGACGGTGGCGCCGGTGGTGAAGACGTCGTCGACGAGCAGGACGCCCAGGCCCTCGAGCTGGCGCTTGGGCCTGACGGCGAAGGCGCCGCTGACGTTGCGGCGGCGCCGGTAGGGGCTGAGCCCGCCCTGGGACGGAGTCCGCCGGCGGCGGACCAGGAGATCCGGCGCCACGGGCAGGCCGCTCTGCCGCCCCAAAGCATGGGCCAGCAAGGCCGCCTGGTTGTAGCGCCTGGCGAACAGCCGAGTCCAGTGAAGGGGG
>JADFTO010000002.1:0-10202 GCA_022560215.1 Pseudomonadota bacterium
CTCATCGCCCTTTGGCAAGCGCGACCGCGCGCCGGCGCTTATGCGCCGTGAGCCTGCGTGGCGCATGAACGCCCAGCGGTCCTTCTTAAGGGCCGCTGGTATCAGTCGCTTTCGTCTTCTTCCGCCCGCTGCTTTCTCGCGATCACGTAGGCGAGCTTGCGGGCGCCCAGACGCTTCAGCATCCTCTGGCTGTAGCCAGGCGCGCCGACCATGATAACCTCGGTGCCGGTGATGGGGTCGATGGCGACGACCCGGGTGAGCTTGCCGACGCGGCGAAACTCGAACAACACTTCCGGTAAATGGACGTCCTTGATTTTCCTGGAGGGCACTGTTGCTTCTCCCGCCGCCGGGGGCCTGAGTCTAACCGAAGGCGGGTCGGCCCAAAAGAGTCATGAACGGATTGATGTTTTGAATTAAACTATAAGAATAATGAATTGATATAAAACGTATTCTTTGCCTTTTTTGGGCTGAGCGGCGAGGCGGGCCGGAGAGAAGCCTTGGCAGGTGCCGCCGAGACGATATGCTTGGTCCCGGGCCGATTTAAGGAACGCACGTGAAAAACAAGCAATCCCTGGGAGCCTTTCCCCGCACCCGCATGCGCCGCAACCGGGGCGCCGAATGGACGCGCCGCCTGGTGGCGGAACACCGTCTCGCGGTAGACGACCTGATCTGGCCGGTTTTCGTCATCGAGGGCGAAGACAGATGCGAGCCCATCCCCACCATGCCCGGCGTGGACAGGATCACCATCGACCGGCTGTCGGGCGCCGTGGCCGAGGCCGTGGACCTGGGGATTCCGGCGGTGGCCGTGTTTCCCTACACGGACCCGGCCTTGAAGACCCCCGACGCCCGGGAGGCCGTCAATCCCGACAACCTGGTCTGCCGCGCCATCGCCCGGGTGAAGGAGAGCCACCCCGGCCTCGGCGTCATCTGCGACGTGGCGCTGGATCCCTTCAACAGCGACGGCCACGACGGGCTGCTCAGGGACGGCGTCGTGGTCAACGACGAGACCCTGGACGTGCTCTGCCAGCAGGCCCTGGTGCAGGCCGGGGCCGGATGCGACGTGATCGCGCCCTCGGACATGATGGACGGGCGCGTCGGGGCCATCCGGGACGCCCTCGACGGGGCCGGGTTCGCCCATGTCCTCATCATGTCGTACGCGGCCAAGTACGCGTCCGCCTTCTACGAGCCCTTCCGCGACGCCGTCGGCTCCAAGGCGGCCCTCAAGGGCGACAAGAAGACCTATCAGATGGACCCCGCCAACACCGACGAGGCGCTGCGCGAGGTGGCCCTCGACATCGACGAGGGGGCCGACATGGTGATGGTCAAGCCGGGGCTGCCCTATCTGGACGTGGTCCGCCGGGTCAAGGACGCCTTTGGCGTCCCCACCTTCGTCTACAACGTCAGCGGCGAATTCGCCATGCTCAAGGCGGCGGCCGGCGCGGGCTGCCTCGATTACGACAGGGCCCTGATGGAATGCCTGCTGGCGTTCAAGCGCGCCGGCGCCGACGGCATTCTCACCTACGCGGCGCTCGAAGCGGCGCGGCTGCTGAAGGGGTCGGAATAAGAGCGGCGGCCGCGGTTCCCTCGGGAGGAATTGATCTCCACGATGTGATCCACGTCGAGGACCACCATCGGGGGACCGGGCGCCGGGCGATTGCGCCCGGCCGCGGCGTCTGCTACCAAGCAACCCCCTGGAGGTCCCGCACCATGAGCAATGAAGGCCCACTCAGCGGCTTGACGGTCCTCGATATGTCGCGGGTCATGGCCGGCCCGTCCTGCACCATGATGCTCGCCGATCTCGGCGCCCGGGTGATCAAGGTGGAGCGCGCCGGGCGCGGCGACGACACCCGCCAGTTCGGGCCGCCCTTCCTCAAGGACGAAGACGGCAACGACACCTCCGAGTCCGCCTACTACCTGTCCGCCAACCGGGGCAAGGAGTCCCTGACCCTGAACTTCGCCCGGCCCGATGGCCAGAAGATCGTCCGCGCCCTGGCGGCCAGGGCGGACATCCTGGTGGAGAACTACAAGGTTGGCGACCTGGCCAAGCACGGTCTCGGCTACGACGACCTCAGGGAAGATCACCCGGGTTTGATCTATTGCTCGATCACCGGCTTCGGCCAAACGGGGCCCTACAGCAACCGCGCCGGATACGATTTCCTGGTCCAGGCCATGGGCGGGCTGATGAGCGTCACCGGCAATCCCGACGGCGCGCCCGGCGGCGGCCCGCTCAGGGTGGGAATTCCCATCTCCGATCTGCTCACCGGCTTGTACGCCACCGTCGCCATCCTGGCCGCCCTGGCCCACCGGCAGAAAACGGGGGAAGGACAGTTCATCGACATCTCGCTCCTCGATTCGACGGTGGCCACGCTGTTCAACCAGGCCTTGAACTATCTCTCCACCGGCGAGGAGCCTGGCCGGATCGGCAACGCCCACCCCAACATCGTCCCCTACCAGGCTTTCGCCACGGCCGACGGGAATCTGGTGGTGGCGATCGGCAACGACACCCAATTCGTGCGCTTCTGCGAGGTCATCGGCATGCCAGAGGTGCCCCTGGACCCGCGCTTCGAAAACAACGTCGAGCGGGTAAGGAACCGGGACAAGCTGGTGCCATTACTGGCCGAGGCCATGGCCCGGCGTGGCAGCCGGGAATGGCTGGAGGTGCTGGAAGCGGCGGGCCTGCCCTGTGGCCCCATCAATACCCTGGAACAGGTGTTCTCCCACCCTCAGGTGGCGGCCCGGGACATGAAGATCGAGATGGCCCATCCCCTGTCCGGCACCGTGACCCTGGTGGGAAGCCCCCTCAAGCTGTCGGCGTCGCCGGTCGCCTACCGCTTGGCGCCGCCCTTGCTCGGCGAACACACCGACGGCATCCTGGGCGAGCTCGGCTATACGGCGGCCGACATCGAGGCCTTGAGAAAAGACGGCATCGTCTAGCGCCGGGGATGCGGGCCATCTTCGACCTCTCGGATCTGGATAAGTCGCTCTTCATGATCGCCACGGGACAGTCGGGCAATCCCCTTTCGTCCCACTATGGCGACATGTTGGAGGACTGGCGCGACGGCCGGTACCTGCTCCTCGGGCCTCTCGATGGGAAATCAGGCGACCGGCGCGTGACCAGGCTGCTTCCCCGTCCAGCCGGCTGATCCTGGGTGTTTTCCACGCGGGAACGGGGGAATCCCTCTTGGCCGACGGGGGTGATAGCGTTGGAAACAGGGTTTTTGCTATCGGGAGGAAACTCTATACTCGTATTGCCTTGAGTTCGATCTGTCGGCAAACTATAGCGGACTGTCGGGGGGATGACGGGTCGGCCACAGTCTCTTGAGGATCACGGATGTTCTTCATCATCGGCACGCTAATCGTCTTCGGGAGCGTTCTAGGGGGATACGCGGCTCCCGGCGGGCACCTCAGCGTGTTGTGGATGCCATGGGAATTCGTCATCATCTTCGGGGCGGGCATCGGCGGCTTCCTCATCGCCAACTCCAAACCGATCCTGGGCGGAATGGGGAAAGCCTTCGCCACTCTTCTCAAGGGCCCCTCGTACAACAGGGAGAGCTACATGGAGCTGCTGGGGGTGCTCTACTCCATGTTCAAGCTGGCCAAGTCCAAGGGCGACCTGGCCCTGGAAATCCATGTGGACGATCCCGGCGAAAGCAACATCTTCCAGCAGTTTCCCAAGTTCGCCAACGACCATCACGCCCTGGAGTTCCTGTGCGATTACCTGCGCCTTTTGACGCTCGGCACCAACAACCCCCATGAAGTCGACGCCATCATGGAACAGGAACTGGACACCCATCACGACGAGCTGCACGCCATAACCTCTGCCCTGCAAACCCTGGCCGACGCCTTGCCGGCGCTGGGCATCGTCGCCGCCGTGCTCGGGGTCATCCACACCATGGGTTCCATCACCGAACCGCCGGAAGTCCTCGGCGAACTCATCGGCGGCGCCCTGGTCGGAACCTTCGCCGGAATCCTCATGTCCTACGGTTTGGTCGCCCCCGTCGCCAGTTCCGTGGGGCAGAGCTTCGAGGCCGATTCCAAGTACCTGGGCTGCATCCGGGCCGGGATCGTCGCCCACATGCAGGGGTACGCCCCGCAGGTGTCCATCGAGTTCGCCCGCAAGACCTTGAATTCCAACTTCCGGCCGAGCTTCGCGGAAGTCGAGGACATGGTCCAGAATTTGCCCTCACCTGGAGGATGATAAATGACCGAGGGCGGCACCACGATCATCATCAAAAGAATCAAGAAGGGCGGCCACGCCCACCACGGCGGCGCCTGGAAAGTGGCCTACGCGGACTTCGTGACGGCCATGATGGCCTTCTTCCTTCTGCTTTGGCTGCTCAACGCGGCGACCCAGGACCAGCTGGAGGGCATTTCCAACTATTTCGCGCCGGCCGCAATCATGAGCACCACCAGCGGCAGCGGCGGTATCCTGGGAGGCCAACTCGCGGGCGAGGAAGGCGCCATGGAGGTCTCCTCCACCCGCCCCAGCGTCACCCTCAACCTGCCGCCGCCCAAGGCCGGGGAAGGCGGCGAGGAGGACGAATCCGAGGACAGGGAGTCCGCGGACATGCAAGAGGCCGAGGAAAGGCTGAAACAGCAGGAGCAGGAGCAGTTCAATGAGGCGGCGGACGCCCTGCGCCAGGCCATCCAGAGCGTGCCGTCCCTCAAGCGACTGGCCGAGAGCCTGGTCATCGACAACACACCCGAGGGCTTGCGCATCCAAATCGTCGACCAGGAAGGGCTGGCCATGTTCCCGCGTGGCGGCTCCAACATGTATTTGCACACCAAGAAGGTGCTGGAGCTGGTGGCCAAGGTGATTAAGGCCATGCCCCAGAAGATCAAGATCTCGGGCCATACGGACGCCACCAAGTTCATCACCAAATCCGGCTATGGAAACTGGGAGCTTTCGGCGGACCGCGCCAATGCCAGCCGGCGCGTCCTGCACGACCTCGGCGTACCGGAAACCCGGTTTTCCCGGGTGGTGGGACTGGCGGCCACCGAGCCCCTGCTTGCCGACGACCCCAGCAACCCCCGCAACCGCCGGCTTTCCCTGGTCCTGCTGCGCGGGACGGGGAATCAGACTCTCAAGGAGGAACAGGCGGGACAGGAACAGCCGGCCCCCGCCCCATAGGAGCCATCTCCCGGGCCGTGGCGGAGACTCCTCGGAAATGAAACACAAGCCCCTTCACGGCAACCGTTTCTTCTTCGCCACCACGCCCCTGCCCTGCCCGTACCTGCCGGGCCGGATCGAACGCCGGGTGGTGACCGAACTGATGGGGCGCGACGTGACCGACCTCCATGACGCCCTTTCCCAGGCCGGCTACCGCCGCAGCCACGACATCGCCTATGCGCCGGTGTGCCCCGAATGCTCGGCCTGCGTGGCCGTCAGGATCGTCGCCGGCGAGTTCACGCCGTCCCGGTCCCAGCAGCGGGTCATGAAACTCAACGGGGACCTGCGGATCCAGGAGCTTCCCCCCGTCGCCACATCGGAGCAGTTCGCCCTTTTCTCCGCCTACCAGAAGGTCCGTCACGGCGACGGAGACATGGCTCGCATGGACTATCTGGACTATCAGGCCCTGGTCGAGGAAACGCCCGTGGACACCCTGCTGGCCGAATTCCGCAGGCGAGACGGCCGCCTTGCCGCGGTTTGCCTGGCGGACCGCCTCGTCGACGGCCTTTCCGCCGTCTACAGTTTTTTCGACCCCGGCTCGAGCCGGCGCAGCCCCGGCACCCATATGATCCTGTGGCTCGTCGAGCGGGCGAATTCCCTCGGTCTCCCGTACGTGTACCTGGGCTTCTGGATAGAGGGCTGCTCGAAGATGTCCTACAAGGCCAACTTCCGTCCAGTGGAGGGGTTCACGGCCGAAGGCTGGCGGCGCCTCGGTCCCGGGGATTGAGGCCGCTCGCCAGGTCTTTGCGCGCAGCCTCGCCGGGCAATTTTGCAGGGAGGACTTAGGCCCATGAAACGCCGTCAATTCCTGGCCGCCGCCGGCGCCTCCGCCCTCGCCATGCCGGCGCCGGCCCTTGCCACGGGCCAGCGGATCCTGAAGATGGTCACGGCCTGGCCCAAGGACGCCCCGGGCCCGGGCGCCGCCGCCGGCCGCCTGGCCAAGCGGATCTCCGCCATGACCGACGGCGACCTCACCATCGAAGTCTTCGCGGCGGGCGACATGGTGCCGGCGCTCGAAACCTTCGGCGCCGTTTCGGGCGGCGTCGCCGATCTCTACCACGGGTCGGAACACTACTGGCCGGGCAAGTCCAGGGCCTTCGACTTCTTCGCCGCCGTTCCCTTCGGGCTGACGGCCGGCGAAATGAACGCCTGGATACATCACGGCGGGGGCCAGGGGCTGTGGGACGAACTGGCGGCGGACTTCAACATCAAGCCCTTCATGGCCGGCAATACCGGCGCCAGGATGGGCGGCTGGTTCAACAGGGAAATCAACACCGTGGAGGACTTCAAGGGACTCAAGATCCACATGCCGGGCCTGGGCGGCGAGGCGCTGGCCCGCTTCGGCGCGGAGCCGGCCACCCCCCCCGCCGGCGGCGGCATCGCCGGGGCCCTGCGTTCGGGAGCCCTCGACGCCGCAGTGGGCTCAGGCCCGTGGATCGACCTGGCCCAGGGCCTCCACGAGGCGGCCAAGCACTACTATTACCCGGGATTCCACGAACCGGGCAGGGTGATGAGCTCGGGCGTCAACTTGAACGTCTGGAACAGCCTGGACGATGCCCAGCAGCAGATCGTGGCGGCGGCGATGAGCGCCGAGACATTGGTGACCACGGCCGAATTCGACGCCAGGAACGCAAGCGCCCTGGAGACGCTCAGGACCGTGCACGGCGTCTCCTTGAGGAAATTCCACGGTCCCATCCTTCAGGCCATCGGCGAGGCCGCGGGCCGGGTCGTCGCCGAGGCCGCCGCCGAGGACGCTTTTTCCAAGAAGGTATTCGAGAGTTTCCTCGGCTTCCGCAAGAAGGCCATGGCCTGGTCCAAGTACGCCGATCAGGCCTTCCTGGATGCCCGCCTGCTGCCCTTCACGTACGGGGAATGATCCAGATAGACTCTTGAGCTGGCGGCGCGTCAACGGCCGAAGCGGTTGGAACGGGGGAAGCCCTTGGGCGCTTTTTTCCCCGCCTGGGCCCGCTTGCCGAGCCAGGGTTTCGAGTCCGGTTCCGCATGCGTGCCCCTGCCCGAACGCCAGGTCAGCCCGGAAGCCCGGACGAAGGTCTTGGCGTCGGTAAGTCCGCCCTTTCGGTAGCGTTGCAGGATGACGCCCCGGCCCCGGTTCAGCAGCGGAACCTCGGCCAGGGGGAAGACCAGCAGCTTGCGGTTTGAGCCGACCACCGCCACGGCGTCGTCCTTTTCGCCGACGGCGGCGCAGGCCACCGCTTCCTCACCGTCGTCCAGGACCAGGACCTGCTTGCCGTTGCGGGTCTGGGCGATGACCGCGTCCTCCTCCACCACGAAGCCGCGGCCCGAACAGGAGGCAACCAGCAGCTTGCGCCCTGGGCTGTGAACGAACATGTCCGCCACGTCGTGAGCGTTGGTGAGTTTGATCATCAGGCGCAGCGGCTCGCCGTGGCCGCGCCCCCCCGGCAGCCTGTCGCAGGCGATGGTGTAGAAGCGGCCGTTGGTGGCGAAGATCACCAGCTTGTCGGTGGATTGGGCCGGCAGGGTGAAGCGGCCCCGGTCCCCTTCCTTGTACTTGGTTTCGGCCTCGGCGACCTGGTGGCCCTTGACGGTCCGGATCCAGCCCTTTTCGGAACAGAGCACGGTGATGGGCTCGCGCTCGACCAGGATTTCGGCCTCGGCGGGGGCCGGCGCCTTGCCGATCTTCGTCCGCCGGCGGCCGAGCTCGGTCTTGGGTCCGAAGCGCTTCCTGATCCCGGTTATCTCCGCGCGGATGGCCTTCCAGCGCAGCTTCTCGTCCTTGAGCAGGGCGTCGATGCCCTTTTTCTCTTCCTTCAGGGTCTTGTTTTCCGTCCTGATTTCCAGCTCTACCAGCTTGCGCAACTGGCGTAGTCGCATGTTCAGCACGGCGTCGGCCTGGACCTGGCTCAACTTGAATTTTTTCATCAGGCGGGCCCTGGGGTCGTCGTCCTCGCGCACGATGCGAATGACCTCGTCCAGGTTGAGGTACGCCACCAGAAGTCCGTCCAGCACTTCCAGCCGCGCCTTGATCTTGCCCAGGCGGTGCCTGTTCACGCGCACCAGGACCTGGTGGCGGTGGTCCAGGTAGGCTTGCAGGGCCTGGCGCAGGTTCATGACCCGGGGGGTCTTGCCTTTGTCCAGCACGTTCAGATTCAGGCTGACGCGGACCTCCATGTCGGTCAGCCGGAACATCTGCTCCATGAGCTGTGAGGCGTCCACGGTTCGGCTCTTGGGCTCGAGCACGATGCGCACGCGCTCGGTCGATTCGTCCCGGATGTCCGCCAGCCAGGACAGCTTTCTCGCCGCCAGGAGCTCGGCGGTCTTCTCGATCAGGCGCGCCTTTTGCACCTGGTAGGGAATCTCGCTCACCACCACCTGATAGAGGCCGCGGTTGAGCTTCTCCACCTTCCACCGCGCCCTCAGGCGGAACCCCCCCCTGCCCGTGCGGTAGGCCTGGACGATGGAGTCCCGGGGTTCCACCAGCACGCCGCCGGTGGGGAAGTCGGGGCCGGGGACGATGTCCACCAGCTTCTCCATGGTGGCGTTCGGGTGCTCGATCAGGTGGACCAGGGCGGCGCAGATTTCGGCCGCGTTGTGGGGCGGGATGGAGGTGGCCATGCCGACGGCGATGCCGGTGGCGCCGTTGGCGAGCAGGTTGGGGAATCCGGCGGGCAGCACCACCGGTTCCTCTTCGCCGCCGTCGTAGGTGTCCCTGAAATCGACGGCGTCGGCGTCGATGCCGTCCAGCAGCAGGAGCGCCACCTCGGTCAGGCGCGCCTCGGTGTAGCGCATGGCCGCCGCGTTGTCGCCGTCGATGTTGCCGAAGTTTCCCTGCCCGTCCACCAGGGGATAGCGCTGGGCGAATTCCTGGGCCAGGCGCACCATGGCGTCATAGACCGCCTGGTCGCCGTGGGGGTGGTACTTGCCGATGACGTCGCCCACCACCCGGGCGCACTTCTTGAAGCCGGACGCGGGATCCAGCTTGAGCTGGCGCATGGCGTAAAGGAGCCGCCGGTGGACCGGCTTCAGGCCGTCGCGGACGTCGGGCAAAGACCGGGACATGATGGTGGACAGCGCATAGGCCAGATAGCGCTCGCCCAGCGCCTGGTCGAAATTGGTGTCTTGGACCGTGTCCATGGCTGTCCCGCCGGTCAGAGCTCTGGATTCTAAAAGCCACTAGATATAGTAGCCAAACGGCGGAAACGTCAACCTTTCGTGGGATTTCGGGCGGATAAGGTCAAGTGAAGAGGCGCGCGCCCAACCGCCGCCGCGCCGCCGGCAGGCCGCCGTCGAGCACGTGGCGTTCAAGGAAGTAGCCCGTGAGCCTGAAGCCGTCGGCCACCTCATCGGCGCCACCCGCGCCGCCGCCGGGAAGGAGGAACCCGGGCAGCGCCAGCAGCTTGTCCTTGTAGGGCTCGCCGGCGGAGGCGGAGACGGCCCGGCCCGACTTGGGCGAGACGTAGACCAGCCGGTCGTTGCCGCCGGTCGCGGCGCACTGGCTGAGGTCCAGGCCGAAACCGAGCTCGCCCAACAGTTCCAGCTCCCACTTGACGTAGGCCGAGAGCCAGGTTTCGCCTCCCAGGGCGGAGAGAAAGGCCTCCAAGCCGTCGAACACCGCCTCGTGGGGCTGGCGCTCGGGCATGGTCGCCTCGACCATGGCGCAGGCCGCGGAAAGGCCGGAAAGCCGGGCGGCGTCGTCCATGAGCGTGGCGGCGAAGGCATGTGTCAACTCGCACCTGTAGGTGCCCAGGTGTTCGGCCAGGCGGGCCCGCCAATGGGCGTGAACCCGGTTGCCAGGCTGCACGATGGCGCGCTTTCCCCCGTGCACCAGGCCGGCGTGGCGACCGTGGTCCCGGGTCATCAAGGTGACGATAGCCGAGGATTCCCCGTGCCGGCGGGTGCTAAGAACGATGGCATCGTCGCTCCATTCCATGGGCGGCAGTTTATACCAAAGGTCACTGATAATGACCCATAGAGACGGTCTTCCAAGGTTTTCGGCCTTAAGCGTGCGTCGCCGCGATGCGGTGCATCGCAAGGCGTGCGCGAAGACGTCAGA